>JAKAEF010000085.1 GCA_021820025.1 bacterium
TGATTAAAAAAGGATTAAAGCAATGGAAATTTATACTTGTTATTTCTTTTAAAGAAAAAGATAAGCAATTTATTGAAGAATTGGAAAAATCTGTAACAGGATATCCAATAGAAATTGTTAAAAATGTTGACAGCAAAGTGCTTCAGGATCTATATCGAAAAACAAAAATTTATTGGCATGCTGCTGGATTTGGAGAGGATTTAGAAAAACATCCAGAATTAGCGGAGCATTTTGGTATCGCCACGGTACAAGCAATGGAACAAGGGGCTGTTCCTGTTGTCTTAAATGCAGGAGGGCAAAAAGAAATAGTTTTTGATAATCAAAATGGTTTCCTTTGGAATTCTCAAGAAGAATGTATAGAAAAAACAGAAAAGCTTATGAAAGATAAAAAATTATGGGAGAAATTATCTCCTAATGCAGAGAAAAAAGCTGAAGAATTTACTGTTAATACATTTTGCCAGAATTTATCGGCAATAATGCAATGAAAAAATTATTGCCTATTATTGTTTTTGTAGGAATTGTTTTTTATTTTTTTAAACCATTCTTTATTAATGGATTATTTCCTATTCCTTCTGATAATTTAATTGGCTTATACCATCCATTTAGAGATTTATATGCAAAAGAATATCCTCGTGGAATTCCCTATAAAAACTTTCTTATCTCAGATCCAATAGAACAGCAATATCCTTGGAGATTTTTGTCAGTGTCTCTTCTAAAAGAACTTCAATTTCCAGTCTGGAATCAGTATGATTTTTCTGGAACCCCACTTTTTGCAAATCAACAATCTGCAGTGTTGTATCCTTTAAATATATTCTTCTTTATTTTTCCGTTTAGTACTTCTTGGAGCATATTAATTTTTCTGCAGCCATTATTAGGAGGATTATTTATGTATTTATATCTAAAAAAGATAAAATTATCTTCATTGCCTTCTTTGTTTGGTGCAATTATTTTTTCATTTTCTGGATTTTCTATGGTTTGGATGGAATGGAATACAATTGTACAAACAATCATCTGGTTACCTCTGATTTTATATATAAAAGAAATTCTTATAAGTAAATTTTCTATTAAATGGGCAATAGGTTTGATATTGGCAGAGAGTATGGCATTTTTTGCAGGACATTTACAAACTTGGTTTTATTTGGTTTGTATAAGTAATGCTTATCTATTAATTAGAATTATAGAAACTGCAAAACAAGAATATCCTAAAAATTCGCTTATTATCACATCTATAAAAAAATATTTCCCATTTTTAATTGTTGGGATAATTTTTCTTTTCATTATTTCAATTCAACTTATTCCTCTATTTCAATTTATTTCATTATCAGCAAGAAATGTAGATCAATCAGATTGGCATCAATTAGGCTGGTTTATTCCATGGCAAAATATCACTGGATTTATTATTCCTGATTTTTTTGGTAATCCTGCAACACTTAATTATTGGGGTATATGGAATTATATGGAATTTGCTCTCTATGCTGGTATTGCACCATTTATGCTTTTGTTATTTTCATTATTTTCTATTAAAAATAAATTTGTGTCATTTTTCTGGGGAATTTTGCTCTTAGGGTTATTATTTGCATTTCCAACTCCAATTGCACAGTTACCATATATATTGCATATACCTTTTTTGTCAACTTCTCAGCCAACAAGACTTGCATTTGTAATAGATTTTAGTATTGCTATTCTTGCAGCTTTTGGTCTGCAAAGATTTTTAGAAGAAAAAAGAAAAATTTATATTTCTGTCTTCATTACGACTATTCTTTTTGCTCTTTGCTGGATTATTGTTTTATTCCACTCACATTTTTTACATCTTTCTTTAGAAAATATTCTTGTTACAAAAAGAAATTTAATTTTTCCAACAGGAATTTTTCTTGTTTCTTCATTATTATTATTACTTCAATTAGCTCCGAGAATTAAAAATAGAAAAATATTTTTATCTTTTATTGCAATTCTTCTTATTGCTGTTACAGCAATAGATCTTTTACGATTTTCTCAGAAATTTACTCCGTTTAATCCTCAAAAATATTTATACCCTCAAACAAAGTCTCTAAATTTTTTACATAATAATTTAAATATCTATCGTTTTATGACGACAGATAGAGAAATTCTTCCTCCAAATACATCTATAATGTATAAGCTTCAGTCGGTTGATGGATATGATCCTTTATATTTGCTGAGATATGGCGAATTTATTGCTGCAATTGAACGAGGTAAACCTAACATAAATCCTCCGTTTGGTTTTAACAGAATAATTACTCCCAAAAATTTTGAAAGTCCTCTTATTAACTTATTGGGAGTTAAATATATAATAAGTCTCTCTGCAATTAATAATTTAAATTTTAAAAAAGTACTTACAGATGGAAAAACAGAAATATATGAAAATACAAAAGTTTTGCCAAGAGCATTTAGTGTTAGTTCAATTATTCCTGTTTCTACAAAGCAACAAGCAATAAACACATTGTTTTCTCATACAAATTATTTGGATTATGCGGTGGTTGAAAATTATTTTTCTAAACAAACAGTATTTAACAACAGTAAAGTGACTATTACAAACTACCAAGCAGATAAAGTTGTGCTTTCTGTTGAAGGAAAGGGTGCTAGTTTTGTTATTTTGACAGATATTAATTATCCAAGCTGGCATGCGACTGTAGATACTGATAAGACTGTTATTTATCAGACCGATTATTTATTTAGAGGCGTTATTGTCCCATCTGGTAAACACACAATTACATTTACAAGTGGCATAATATAAGCTTGGCTGGTAAAATACTGTAATATGGATATTAGTATAATTATTCCTAATTATAATGGTGTAGATTTACTCAAAAAAAATTTGCCAAGGGTTGTTGATGCCGTAAAAGAGTATAAAAAAGGGGAAATAGAACTGATTATTCCGGATGATGCTTCATCTGATAGTTCAGTTAAATTTTTAGAAGATTTTACTAAAAAATCAAAAATACCGTGTAAAGTTATTATAAATAAAAAAAATAAAGGATTTTCCGGAAATGTTAATAGTGCTGTTGCAAAAGCAAATGGAGAAATATTAATACTTTTAAATACTGATGTTATTCCTCATAAAGACTTTTTAGATCCACTTGTTGCTCATTTTGAGAATAATTTGGTATTTGCCGTTGCCTGTATGGATGAAAGTATTGAAGATGGAAATGTTGTGTTGCGGGGAAGAGGAATTGGCAAATGGAAAAGAGGATTTTTACTTCATAGTAAGGGCTCTGTAGATAAAAATACAACACTTTGGGCAAGTGGTGGCAGTAGCGCTTTTAGAAAATCAACATGGGATAGATTAGGAGGGCTAAACGAGTTATATAATCCATTTTATTGGGAAGATATAGATTTATCTTACAGAGCAAAAAAAGCTGGATTTTTAGTATTATTTGAACCAAAAAGTAAAGTTATTCATGAGCATAGTAAAGGTGCTATTAAAACTCAAAATACTTCAGAAAAAATTACCAAAATTGCATATAGAAATCAATTTTATTTTGTTTGGCTTAATGTAACAGATAAAACTTTATTATTTTCACATATATTTTGGCTTCCGATTCATATTATTAGAGCAGTTACACGAGGGAATACAGAACTCTTAGGCGGTTTTTTTGAAGCTATCTTCAACTTACCCAAAGTTTTATCATCAAGAGAAAAAAATATAAAACTATTTAATTGCTCCGACAAGGAAGTTATAAATTCTGTACAATAAACATATGAAGTTATCAATTGTAATTCCTGTGTACAATGAAGAAAAAAGTGCTGTTGAAGTAATAAAAAAAGTTGATGAAGTAAAAATACCAGATTGTGAAAAAGAAATAATTGTCATAAATGATGGTTCTTCTGATAAAACAGGAGAAATAATTAAAAATTTTCTTAAAAAACAAAAATATAAGAATGTATTTTTTTATGAGCATAAGCAAAACATGGGGAAAGGAGCTGCAGTAAGAACCGGATTTGAACATGCAACTGGAGACTACATAGTTATTCAGGACGCAGATACAGAATACAATCCCAATGATATTCCAAAACTATTAGAACCAATAAGAAAAAATGAAGCGAAGGTTGTTTTTGGAACACGGCTTAACAGATTACCTCATTTTCTAAAAGAGGAAAGTAATGGATTATTTTTATCTCACTATTTCGGCAATAGGTTTTTAAGTTTAATAACAAGTTTATTATATTTTCAATGGATAACAGACATGGAAACTTGTTACAAGATTTTTCCCAAAAGTGCAGTAAATACTATGCAACTTCATGCACGAGGTTTTGAATTTGAGCCAGAGATCACAGCAAAGTTATTAAAACTTGGCTTAAAAATAAAAGAAATACCAATAACAACAAAACCACGAGGATATGAAGAAGGAAAAAAATTAAATGCTGTTAAAGAAGGACCAGTTGCGTTGTGGACATTATTAAAATATAGATTTGTAAATTAAATGAAAAAGTTTCTGTTTTTTTTAAAAAAACATTATTTTACTGTTTTATTATTTGTAATTTTACTTCTTGCCGCCTTTTTACGCTTTTATGATTTTAGTAACAGATGGGGATTTGCATATGATCAAGCTCATGATGTTGTTATCGCTCGTTTTGCTGTCTCACATTTTAAATTGCCTCTTTTAGGACCTTTTTCTTCTGCTGGTCCTTTTCAAACAGGAGGAGAATGGTATTGGTTTATTATGCTTGGAAGCATTGTCGTTCCATTTTTTGTTAATGGTCCATGGATGTTCTTGGTACTTACTGAAATTGCGTTTGTTGGTGTTATGGCATGGGTTGGTAAAAAACTGTTAGGAAATTGGTTTGGAATCCTTTCAGATCGGAA
>JAKAEF010000006.1 GCA_021820025.1 bacterium
GGTGCTGTGCCTATATGCACTGTAACATCTAATTGTTTTTCTATTTCCTCAACTGAAACATATTTTTTAATTTCTTCATTTTCTTTTAAAAGAGTGGCCATTGGATTTTGTTTTCCCTCTGCAACTTGCGCCCATGCTTTCATGGCTAAGTCTCGTAAAACTTCATGCATGTCTTGTCTACTTGCTCCTTTTTTTACTGCCTGCATTAAAATTCCTTCAGAAGCAATAAACGGTGCATACTGAGAAAGATTAAATGCAATTCTTTGTGTATTAATAACCATTCCACTAACCAATTTTTTGGCAGTTTCTAAAATTTCATCAACTGCTAAGAATGCTTCTGGAGTAACAATTCTTCTGTTTGCACTGTCATCTAATGTTCGTTCTAAATAAGAATGTGTTGCATTTTCTATTGCAACTTGGGGCATTGTCGCTACCATTCGCGCTAAAGAACATATTTTTTCACTATTAATCGGGTTTTTCTTAAACGGCATTGCAGAAGACCCAACTTGTTTTTCTCCAAAAGGCTCGGACCATTCGCCGATTGTTGGAGATTGTAAAATTCGCAAATCTGCTGCAAATTTAGCAACACTTGATGCAATTGATGCTAAAAGTGTTAATACAAGATAATCTATCTTTCTACTGTAAACCTGAGTAGATATATCTACAGGCCTAATATCCAACATTTGCATAACTTCTGTTTCCATTTGCTCTGGGTTAATTCCTTTCTCTTCTAGAAGTGTCTTGAACGATGCTTGGGTGCCAGTTGCTCCTTTAATTCCCTTTGCCATTGGCATATTCTTAATAAATTCCAAAAGTGCCAAATCGGTTAATAAATCTTGTGCATAAAAAGCAAATCTATACCCTACAGTTGTTGGTTCTGCAGGTTGTAAATGGGTGTAGCCTAAACAAACAGTGTTGGCATATTGTTCAATTTTTTCTGCAAACAATGTAAGTAATTCTTTTACATTTTGTTCAACTACCTCTAATGCTTCTTTATTGCGCATGCCTTCGGTATTGTCTACAACATCCATGCTAGTTAGTCCTAAGTGAATTTTTCCTCCTCCAATTTGAGCTTTTTGAGCATATTCTTTAATTGCGGCAACAACATCGTGTTTGGTATCTTTTTCTATTTTTAAAATTTCTTCTATATCTATAGAGGCAGCAAATTTTTCTAAATCTGCTAATTCTTCATTACTTACCAGGCCTGCTTTATTTTGAGCTTTTGCCAAAGAGATCCAAACTTTTCGCCAGAGTTCGTATTTGTGTTGTTCGGAAAAAATAAGGCGCATTTTTTCGGTTCCATAGCGCCAGGTAAACGGAGAAATATAGGTATTTGTATTAAAGGCTGGCATAGCCTATTTCTAGTATAGCGTACTTTTGGTAAGAGAGCAAATTCAGATAAACTTTTTACAAATTTCTAGTAACTGAGGAAATTTTGCAAATCCAGCACTTTTATTTAAATGTCCGCCGTTTTTAATTGCAAATATTTCACTCCCCAGCTTTTCTGCAAACTCTTTTGGCTGTTCTGCTGGAACATATGGATCATTATCCCCATATAAAACATATGATTTTCCAATTAATTGTTTAAGTGTTTCAAAATCAAAATTCTTTCTGTAAAAGCTTCCGTTAACAGCATCAAATTTCCATAAATTATGTAAAACAAAAAATGGACTTACAAAAATTGCTGCTTGCAAAGGAATTAAAAACTTTTCAACCATTTCTAAAATAAAAACAGGTGCTAAAGAATGTCCAATAAACACAATGTCGGAGCGTTTTTTTATTTTTGATTCATAAATTTCTGAAAACTTTTTTGTCCATGTATCAATATTTTGGACAGGAGATTTATATGTTTTTCCTTTTGCAACAACTGCGTCATAATCTTCTACCGGGTATTGTTCTAGAATCACTTCTTGCCCAAGCTTTTCTAACTGATTTTTAAGATATGGCAACCAGTTCTCCTGATTATTTCCATAACTTCCGTGAAATAAAACAAATAACATAGGAAAATTATACCAAATTAGCTAAATTCGGGAGTTATTGAACTGCGGATATGATTTTTGTATAAAAAACTAAGCGGTAAAAAGAAAATAATTGCCAAAAAACTGCTACACAAAACCTGCAATATAAAATTTGTACTTCCAAAAATAAGCAGATAAATTGCACTTCCTAAAAAGGACATGACTAATACAAAAGAACTACTTTGTAATTCAAATTTTTGTTCATATAAAAATACCAGCAAACAAAACCCTGCAAAAAACAATGCATGTAAACCAAATGTTGATAACCTAAGACTATCTAAAATAAGTCCTGCTATTATTGCAACAATAAAAACCCATTCTTCTCTTGTTAAAACAACCAGTAATAAAAGCCACAATAGTACAAGGGGCAATGAAATAAGAGTTGTTTCAAAAATAATGCTTATAAAAAGTCCTAAAAAAAGAATAACAAGTTTCATTGTGTTAATGCAAAAACAGTTGATAATTTGGTAATATCAACAAGCATTTGAATACTTGCCTTTTGAAAAAGGCTGCTGGGATTTTTATCTATAGAAGTAATTTTCCCAACAATAAGTCCTGGAGGAATACCTTGACCCTCAAAAGTGGTTTCTCCAGTTGTTACAATTGTATCCCCTATTTTTAAACTATCTGACAATAAGACATTATCAAATAAAATTTGTCCATTTCCTTGCCCTTTAACTATTCCAACAGCATCTGTTTGTGCTGTTTTTGCGGTAAAAGAAATTGCATCTGTACTGACAAGAGACACTTTGGCATAGTTTCCTTTTATTGCAGTTATCTCTCCTAAAAGGATATTTTTATAAACAATAGGCATAGCAATTTTCATGCCATTTGTTGCTGTAATAATAAATCCTTCAGGACTGCTAACGCCTGGAATAAATTGTGGCATGCCAACAATTTCTGCAGGGATTACATTTTGTGAAAGCGGATTGGTAGTTTGGAACTGATCACGTAGTGCTTTATTATCTTGAGCAATTACTTGCAATTTAGCATTTTCTGCTTGTAACTGTGCTATTTGTTGTTTTGCTTTATCTAATTCTGATAATGGTTTTACATTTTGAGAAGTATGTAAAGCTGTTTTTTGCAGAGGAGAAAACACAAACTGAATAGCACTGCTTATTCCTGAACCAACTACTGTTTTAGCAAGAAGTATTGCCAACAAACAAATAACAGCGCTTACAACAAATACAAAGACAATACGTTGTCTTTTTTGCATAAGTCTAACTTAATCCCCCGGTTACTTTTACTCGGGATAACAAATTAATATCTTCCAAAACTTTTCCTGTTCCTCGAACTACTGTTGTTAATGGATCCTCTGCTAATAAAACAGGAATATGCGTTCTTTCTACTAATAACTTATCAAGTCCTGGTAATAAAGAACCTCCACCGGTTAGTAAAATACCATGCTCTAAAATGTCTGATGTTAATTCTGGTGGTGCTTCTTCTATTACTTCTGCAATTACTTCTATAATCTCTGCCAAAACTGGCGCTAGTGCTTCTCTAACTTCTACTTCTGTAACACGCAAACTTTTGGGGAGACCTGTTTCTATATCTCTTCCTCTGATAATCGCCATTTTTTCTGCGTTTTCTATATTTTCTGAAAAATCTTTATTCTCTGATTTCTCTTTCTCTTTCTTAGCTTTTGGTTTTGCCGCTCTGCTGTCATATGCACTGCCAATTTTAATCTTTACTTCTTCTGCGGTTTTTTCTCCAAGAAGTAAACCATGACGGAGTCTTATGTAATGTAAAATTGCTTCATCCATATTATCTCCTGCAATTTTTAATGACCTATTAACCACAATTCCACCTAAAGAAATAACAGCGATTTCTGTTGTTCCACCACCAATATCAACAACCATAACCCCAGTTGGCGCAAAAACAGAAACGTCTGCTCCAATTGCAGCAGCCATTGGCTCTTCAATTAAATATGCTTCTCTTGCTCCAGCACTTAATGCTGCTTCCCAAACAGCTCTACGTTGTACTTCTGTAATTGCAGACGGAATACCAATAACAACTTTTGGGTGAATAAATGATCTTGATAACATAGATCCTGTTTGGTGAACTTCTTGGATATAGTGAGCAATCATTGCTGCTGCAGCATCAAAATCCGCAATAACACCACCTCTTAAAGGTCTTACTGTTTCTATACTTGTCGGTGTTTTTCCAAGCATTTTTTTGGCTTCTGACCCTATGGCAATAATTTGTTTTGTTTTTCTATGTCTTGCAACAATTGATGGTTCTCTTACCACAACGCCTTTACCTCTAACCCACACCAATGTGTTGGCAGTTCCTAAGTCTATGCCAATGTCGTGAGAAAAAATTGAAAAAAATGAATCAAAGATTTGTTTCATGGACGTAGTGAGATTAGTTGTATGATAACACGTTGAGTATAGCTTGCCAAGTAGAGACAACCTATTAAATTACTTTTGCAATTTGCCCTGATAATTGTTGTGCTTCATCGATTGATAGTTCAGTTATATGCTTTTGTAACTTAACTTCAAACGAGTTCCCTTTTTTAACAGTTACAACAAGAAGACCTGTTGGATGCAAATGAATAATTCGCATTCGATCATTGCCTGTTCCATAAAAACAAATATCTAATTCTAACCCTTGTAAATTAATAATATCTATTGATGCAGAAAGTTCTTGTAGTGTAACAACCGCTTGTTTTGTTTGTCGTAAATCAATAACTCTCAAATTTGGTAAACCAGGAATTTGGGATGCAGGAATTGTACTAAACGCAAATAATGCACGTTGTAACACTACAATTGCAGCGTTTGCTCTTTGTTTTATCTGCTCTTGTCTTACTATTGCTTCTTGTCGTAAAACACTTATTCGTGGATTACTTGTTGCTAATCCTCTTTGTTCAAGTGCTAAGGCAATATCTTTAATTTGCAATTGTCTTCCTGCAATTGCAGCGCGTAGCAATATTTCTTGAATAGCTGTAATTTTTGCTTCTTTTTCCGCAATAGCAGGATCTGTTGGCTTAAGTTCTGGAATACCAATTTCTTCTCTATGTCTATCAACAAACATTCTTAAATTTGATGGCGAAAATGTTGGAAAATGTTGTGCTAATACTGTATAAATTAGTCTTATATCTCCAATATATTCGCTCACCACTTTTTTCATTTCTAAAACCGTTGCAGTAACTTGTTCAGAACCTTGTCTTTCACGTAAATTGCTTACTCCTTCACGTCTTAGTCTTCTAACCGTACTTCCAGAAAGCCCTAAAGTGTCTGCTGCTTCATCACTATTTGCTTCTGTTGCACCGGCAACAAGCGCTCTTGTTGTTGCTGCTCTTTGAGACCTTACTCCTTCTGTAAGAATTCCATATCTTGTTAATTTTTTAACCGCCGTATCATATCTTTGTAAAGAATTTCCTTCTGTTTCTTCTCGTAAATAAGGAGGCAATTGTTGATGCATTTGCTCGTAGGTTAAATGGGTATGCGTAAAAACCCACGCTTCAAATTCAGAAACAAAGCGCTCTTTACCTGTTTGGTTAAAAATCTTCGTAGTCCAGTCAACTAATAAAGAAAATCTATCAAATCTTTCCTGCAAAGCTTCTCTTGTAGTAGTTGCTGCATCTTGAACAGTAACATTAATACCTAAACTTTCAGCAAGAATACCAAGTTGTCCTTCTCTTTGCATAAGAAGGGATGCCAAAAACAATGCTCTTTGTTCATCTTCTAATTGCGGTAATGCACCAAACAGTAAAAGTCTTCGCCCCATTCGTAACGCTGCTGGCTCATTAGCTAGTAGACCAGGATAATTTTGCTGTAAATATATATTAAATGGATCCGCTGGATTTTCTGAACTGATAATTCTTGGGCCTCCTTTGCCCATAGTAGTTTCTTGTTGTGCCATAAATAAAAGAAGATGTAATTATATACTAATTTACTCTAAAAATCAAACTATAAGACGTATTATTGGACTTGTTTTATAGCTAGATTCAGTGTATAAAATGGATATGGTCTCTTTTTTGCAGAGAGTTATTCGATATTCATTTTACGCACTTTTTCTTCTTGTTCCTTTAGCATTCACCGGCGATACTTCAGAACTCTTTGAATTTAATAAAATGTGGCTTACGTTTGGATTAGCCGCCATTATTGCAGCAGCGTGGGTTAGTAAAATGCTGGTTGAGAGGCAAATAAAAATTACCAGGACAATTTTGGATATTCCGCTTATGCTTTTTGTTTTATCTCAATGTATTTCGACTATTTTATCTATGGATCCTCATGTTTCCTGGTGGGGATATTATTCACGGTTTAATGGTGGTTTGTTGTCTATATTAACGTATGTCTTTTTATATTATGCGTTTGTTTCTAATTTTGAGAAAAAACAAGTTTTTACTGCACTTAAAGTAAGTTTGGTATCTGCATTAATTGTTTCTTTGTGGGGACTTCCCTCTCATTTTGGCTATGATCCGACGTGTTTTGTTTTTAGAGGAAATTTTGATGTATCCTGCTGGACATCTGCATTTCAACCAAAAGCGCGTATATTCTCTACTCTTGGACAACCTGATTGGTTAGCAGCCTACCTCTCTATTGCTGTTCCGATTGCTATTTCCTTTGGCATAGATGCAATCAAAAAACAAAAATGGGCTACCTCTGTCTATTACTTTGCGTTATCAGCACTTTTTTATATTGATCTCTTATATACAAGGTCAAAAAGTAGCTTTATTGCTTTAGCAATTAGCATTGTTATTTTTTTAGTTGTGTATGTTTTGTTTACCAAAGAAAAACAAACAAGAATAAAAATTACTGCAGGAATAATTATTGGACTTGCCGCTATTACTTTTTTTGCACAAACCCCTTTTCCGCAACTAGATAAATTTACTCTCCCAAATATTGTACAAATGCTTAATAAACCAAAACCTGTTGCAACAAATTCAGGAGCACAAGCAAATCCACAAGCATCAGCTCCAAAAGCCAATGCTGTTACAGGCGAACTTGGCGGAACAGATTCCGGAAAAATTCGTTTGTATGTTTGGCAAGGTGCTATTCAAGCATGGCTGCATAATCCTCTTTTTGGTACAGGAGTTGAAACCTTTGCATTTGCCTATTACCAATACAGACCGGCAGCTCATAATTTAACATCTGAATGGGATTATTTATATAACAAAGCACATAACGAATATTTAAATTACTTAGCAACAACAGGTGCCTTTGGACTTATAACATATCTTTCTGTTATTTTTCTTTTTTTATTTTTAAATATAAAGTACTGGATTGCAGCATACAAAAAACATAACGAATTATCTTTTGAGCAACTATTAATTTTAGGAGTTAGCAGTGCTTATCTAACAATTATTATTTCTAATTTTTTTGGATTTTCAGTTGTTGTAATTAATGAGTACATGTTTATTATTCCAGCCTTCTATTTCTTAATCACACAGACTGGTTTTAAACAATTCGTGTTTCATACGCATCTTGCTAATAATCACGATGAATCTATGCATACAGGACAATGGATAGGCATGAGTATTGTATGGCTTATTGCATTCTATTGGATTCTTGTCTTATTTAATTATTGGACTGCAGACAAAGCATATGCATTAGGTTTGGGGTATGACCATGCGGGACTATATCAAGACGCATATCAACCCTTGCACGATGCAGTAAATGCAAGACCAGACGAACCAGTATTTTTAGACGAATATGCAGTAAACGATGCTATTCTTGCTCAAGCATTATTTAGCAATAAAGATACGGCAACAGCACAAAAATTAGAAAAAGAAGCAGTTACAACAAGTAATTATCTTGTAAGTAGTTTTCCTCATAATGTTACCTTTTGGAAATCCCGAGTCCGAGTTTTATATTCGCTCTCTCAAATGAATCCTAAATACTTGTCTTTGGCACTTGATGCAATCAAAGAAGCCCAAAAACTTGCACCTACAGACGCAAAAGTAAGTTATAATGTAGGACTTTTATATGCGCAAAATAATCAGACAGATAATGCCATTGCAACACTTAGAAATACCATTAAATTAAGGGCAGATTACAGAGATGCCTATTACGCACTTGCTCTTCTTCTCCATCAACAAGCGGTTAATTCTAGCGGGGCTATTGTGAATCAGGCAAAAGAAGACGAAGCTGTTAAAGAAATGCTTTATATTTATCAAACTCTTGCTCCAGGAGACGTGCAAGCAAAAGAAGCACTGAAAACGTGGGGGCAACTTCCGCAGTAGCTATTCAATTTCTAATTACCCGTGATATAATTGCTTCATGAAAATAGTTCAGGCGCCAGAACAAGTATTATCACAACAAGCCAAGCCAATTAACAAAATAGACAAATCTATTTTAGATTTAATTGAAGAAATGAAAAAAACACTTGTTGGGGCAACAGATCCAGAAGGAGTTGGTCTTGCTGCTCCACAGGTTGGAAAGTCTTTACAATTATTTATTGTAAAACCAACACCAAAGGATGATTTTAGTATTTTTATAAACCCTAAAGTAACTCTCATCCACGACACAGAAAAACCGACTACGTCAAAAAAGAAAAAAGAAGATAAAAGACTTGAAGGATGTCTTTCTTTAAAAGATATTTGGGGAACGGTAAAACGAGCACCAAAAGTTGCTATTACTTGGCAAGATGAACATGGAGTTCAAAACCAAAAAGAATTTAGCGGATTTTTTGCAACTATTCTGCAACATGAATTTGACCATTTGCAAGGTATTCTTTTTCCAAAAAGAGTGTTAGAACAAAGTGGAAAACTATATAAATCACACAAAGACGAACAAGGTGAAGAAGTTTTTGACCCAATAGAATTATAATGCAAACAAATATTGTTTTTTTTGGCTCATCTGCATACATATTACCAATTTTAGAAAAACTGCAAAAAAACTTTGCAATATCACTTGTTGTCACAACAGAAAAAAGTATTACTGATGCAGTCCCCTCTTATTGTCAAAAAAATAATATCGAGTACATTTCTACAACTTCATTAACAGATGCAGAATTGCAAAAAAAATTACAGCAAATAAAGGCTCCTGTTGCAGTGTTGGCAGATTTTGGACTTTTAATTCCACAATCGGTTTTAGACATTTTTCCAAAAGGAATTGTAAATATTCATCCTTCTTTATTACCAAAATATAGAGGCTCCACACCAGGAGTTAGTGCAATTGCAAATGGAGATACAACAACCGGAATAAGTATTATGCTTTTAGATAACAAATTAGACCATGGACCACTATTGGCACAAGAAAAAGCAGATATTTTACCAACAGATACCGGAAAATCTTTATATCAAAGACTTTTTGCACAAAGTTCAGAAATTTTACTTCCAACTCTCACAAAATATCTACAAAATGAACTTACTCCAAAACCGCAAGATGAATCACAAGCAACATATACAAAGCCACTTACAAAAGAAAGCGGCTTTGTTACAATAGATAATCCTCCTGCTAACTTAGTAAACATAATTAAGGCTTACTATCCCTGGCCGGGAGTTTGGACAAAAATGATGCTTTTTGGAAAAGAAAAAATAGTTAAACTACTTCCAGAAAACATGTTACAAGTTGAAGGCAAAAAACCAATGAGTGTAAAGGATTTTCTTAACGGCTATCCAGATACAAAAGAACAACTAAAACATCTCGTATCTCAGTCCTAATCTTGATACACTTAGTAGATGCTTGGAATTATTCTTGTTTTTTGTGGACTTATTTCTTCTATTACTTCTTTTCTTATCCTAAAGAAATTTCTTAATCCGAATACAAAAACAAATGCTGTTTTTTATTCAGCGCTTATTAACCTTGTTGGTGGCATTTGCGCAATTATTGCCTATTCTGCAACATCATTTAATCTGCACGATTTCACCTATCTTACCAATCCTCACCTACTTTTGTTACTCGCTATTGATATTGCATTGTGGACTATTAGTGTTCTTATTTACTATCCGGCTTTGCAAAAAACTCCAGCATCTGAGGCGACAATATTTACTGGTATCCAAGGAATAGCAGCGCTGGTCAGTGGAGTTATTATTCAAACAGAAATTTTTTCTTTTTCTCGATTACTCGGATGTATTTTTGTGCTTATTGCCCTTTTTCTTGTTATGTTTAAGAAAAAACAATGGAGACTTAATACACCTACGTTGTTACTTGCTCTTGCAATAATGATATTTGGAATTGCTTCTACTTTTGACAATGCAATTGTTAGTCAAAAGACAATAAATGTATTTTTCTTTGAGATTTTTAATTTTGGATTAACTGGCATTTTTGTATTAGCAAGTACAAAAAATTTGCCTAAAGAACTTTTTACTATAACAAAAAATAAGCGCATGCTTATATACGCATGGTTTAATGGGATGTTTAATTTTATAACTTTTATTTTTATATACAATGCATATAAGCTTCATGTAACAGCTTCCCAATCAACTACTATTTTGGCTACAGAAAGTATTTTTATTGTTCTTTTTGCCGCAATATTTCTTAAAGAAAGAGATCACGTGGGCAAAAAGATTTTGGCTGCAGTAATTGTGGCAATAGGAATATATCTTTTAAAGTAAGATAATGAAATCTAAACTAGGCTTGGACTGGAGCTTTTGCTTTTGGAGCGGTTGCTTCTTTAATCATTCGTAAGCACTTTGTGCACAACTTCATTTTCTTTTTGTTTGTACCCACTTGGATTCTGACACTATGAAGATTAGGTTTAAAAACCTTTCGAGATCTATTTTTTGCATGGGAAACGTTGTGTCCGTACATTGATCCCTTGCCACAGTTCATACATCGCATTGCCATAAATTTGTATGTATATGATATCATAGAATAGCCTTCTAAACAATATGGAAATCATTTTAGGACTAGTTGTATTGGTATTTTCTGCAATTCTCCATGAGGTCGCTCACGGATACGTTGCAGACCGTTTAGGTGACCCTACAGCCCGCCTTATGGGCAGACTAACCCTGAATCCGCTTAAACATATTGACCCATATTTAAGTGTTATTTTACCCGCTCTTCTTATTCTAAGCGGCTCTCCTATTATTTTTGGTGGAGCAAAACCGATTCCTGTCGATCCATTTAACCTTAAAGACGGCAGAAAAGACATGGCCTTAGTTTCTTTAAAAGAACCTGGAACTAATATTGCATTAGCCATTATTGCAGCTGTTATTTTGCGCGCATTCCCATTTTTGACTGCTGGATTTATAGGCTTACTTTTGGTTACCGTAGTTAACTACAACATCTTATTGGCTATTTTTAATTTGATCCCAATTCCACCTCTTGATGGTTCAAAAATTTTCTCTTTAGTATTGCCAGAAAAAGAAGCAAGAATGTATATGTCATTAGAATCTGTTGGTATGTTTATTCTCTTTTTCTTACTTCTTTTTCCGGTTGGGGGATTTTCTTTAAGCAGGCTTATTTTTTCTCTTTTTACCCTTGCACACAACCTTTTGGGCATATAGTTGACTTCGTTTATATAATATCCTATAATTCTACTTTTATATGCCGACAGAAAGAATAATCCCAGCAGGTGGAGTTGCAGTTAATCTTGGAACACAACTTTCTCGTGCTCAAAGTCCATATGCAGAAAGACTTGTAAGACAGACTGCTGAATTAGGACTAACTCCTAAACAACAAAGTCTTATTCCTCAAGCCCTAGATATTATCCAAAATCATTTACAACATATCCCCTCAGATCCAGAAGTTCCAAGTATTTTACTGCATACTGCTGTTATTCTTGCCCGATACGATGACCTAGCCAGAGTATACTTACAATCAGATGGCAATGATCAAGAGAGCTTACGTCAGCTACAGCATGCGTTTCAATTGACAAGTTTTAATATAAGTTCTGGCACAGCATTTGAAGGAGCTCCAATAAGAAGACGCGCTCTGTTAGAAGACCAACATACTGTGGTTTCAAATGCATTAACCATTTTTGTTGCTCGATTATGGCCACATGCAAAACCCGGAACATTACTTGCCGCAATTAATGTAGCGACAGACCAAGCATTAACAATTCTTGATGTTGAAAATGAAACATCTGTAACAGAACAAGTATCCCGGCTCTCAGTAGATGAAACCAGAGCAAAAGTTAAAAAATTTCTACTAGATGGAAGTGGGATTCAAATATCTGTTTTGACAAATCTTCTTGAAAGAAATATTTTTATAGACGATCAATATGACTTCGTGAGGCTGGTTGATCAAACAGAACAAAATCAAAGAAAATTAGTAAACCAAATAGCAGAAATGGCAAATATCCTTAGTGCACTAAGATTAGGACGTTCTTTAGACCAAATTGATCCTGTCTATGCCTTGCTACCACAGCGAGTTTTACCTGTAATTAGAAAAGCAATTTATGCAACAATTTTAACAACAATCGCTAGACAGCAAGATGCAACTCATATAGAAACTCTTACTCCAACAGCAATTATTGATCCTTCCTTTATACCAAGCCTGGAAGAAGTTGAAGCAGTACTTGATTCTTCTGCTATAACAGCTTTCTCTTCTGCACAGAACGAGAGCCTCCAATATCTTGCAAAACGAGCAATCAGCTATGCTTATAATGTCGCTGTTATGTTTTTACAGGAAAGAAATAACCCAGACAATGCAGAAGATGGTTCTGACGGGAATGGTGGTCCTGGCAGACGTGGTGGTGGCGGATTTAGACCAGGAGGAAATTCTCCAAGTGGCAATGGGGATAGATCTGGAGACTTGCTACAAGTTGGAAGTTAGTGCTTTATGCTATTGACAATTCGGGAATAAAAAGTAATACTAATTTTGCTCTTTGGCATTCGAGAAATTTGGCACATTTTTCCTCTACAAATTCATTGTCCTTGAAGTACTATGCCATTAATTATGGACATAGGACGAGAAACAGATGAATAAGCTGTGGCTTATTTATTGATTCTTCTTGATTAGTACATAAGGGGAAATTACCAAAATTTTCGATACCTAAAGAGTGAATTTATTTATTATTTATCTACAAACTACCACCTGCACGTCGGGTGCTAGTTTGTTTTTTTCTTCAGTACTGTACCTTGAGCTTTGTTTTTGATAAAATTATCCTACGTTTCTTAGTATTTTCTAACAAACGCCGTCTTAGCTCAGTGGTAGAGCAGCTGTTTTGTAAACAGCAGGTCGTCGGTCCGAATCCGACAGACGGCTCCAAAATAATTGGCAACCGCAAGGTTTTGTTCCATTTGCTTAGCTGAGTTGGCGGAGCGGTCAATCGCACCTGACTGTAGATCAGGCGACATTTTGTCTGCGGGAGTTCGAATCTCTCACTCAGCACACTGCCGAAATGGCTCAGTGGTAGAGCGAGTTCTTGGTAAGAACTAGGTCGCGGGTCCGATTCCCGCTTTCGGCTCACCATATTCCAATCAGCCATTTTCTATGATATAATTAGCTACAAGGAAATAAAAAATATGCCAAAAAAAGGTGAACACAGAATTATGGTCGGTCTTACCTGCAAGGTTTGCGGGCACAGAAATTATGTTACTACACGTAACAAATTAAATACTGCAGAAAAACTAGCATTAAAAAAATTCTGCAACAAATGCAAAAAAGTTACTGACCACAAAGAAACGGAAAAACTTAAATAATAGTATTTTGTCGTTCTCGCGAATGCGGGAATCTATACATAATCCTCGCAAGAGGATTTTTTTGTATAAAAAAGCACTTTTTGTGATAAAATACATGTGACTTAGGGGTGTGGTGAAATGGTATCACAGCAGTCTCCAAAACTGCTTTTCACAGTTCGAGTCTGTGCGCCCCTGCCCATAGTTATTCTTATAATTTTTCATTAGAGAATGAAAAGCGATGAAGTTCGCTTAATGCAGGAAACTGCTAATGACTTCTACTAAACAGTAGGAGTTTTTTATTGTTTATGTTACAAATTTTATATGTTGGCTTAGGCGGATTTTTAGGAGCTATTAGCCGTTTTTTAACGGCTAAATATACTACTAATTTCCTGGGAACATTCCCTATTGGGACACTTTTTGTTAATGTAACAGGAAGTTTTGTTTTAGCATTTATTAGCTATTTAGTTATTTTTGGTAAAAATATTTCACCAGATGCCAGAAGTTTTATAACTGTTGGTTTTATTGGCGCTTACACAACCATGTCTACGTTTTCTTTTGAAACAATGCGTTACTTAGACCAAGGAGAATATGGCTATTTTGCTCTAAATCTTTTGCTTAACGTTGGACTGTGTTTCTTAGGGATTGCCTTAGGAAGATACTGTGCGTTATTATTATCATAAGTATGAAGCAAGAATCAGAAGCAACACTTCTTCGAATATTTATCGGCGAATCTGACAAACATAATGGCAAAAGTTTGTACGATTATTTAGTCGAACAACTTCGCAAAAACCATTTTGCAGGAGTAACAGTACTTCGTGGAATAGAAGGATTTGGACATAAAAGTCTTATTCACTCTGCCAATGTTTTAGATCTTTCTACCGATTTGCCAATTATTATAGAAGTTGTAGACACACAAGAAAGAATTAATGAATTTAAAAAAATGATCGATAATATGGAGATTCATAAAGAAGTGGGTATGCTTATTACCGAAGAAAATGTAAAAATAGTAAAATACGGAAAGAATTAAAAAATCCACCTTAAGAATTTATCGCACAAACAACAATAATAACCCACTTATTAAAAAGTAAATTAGAGGAACAATAATTCCCAAAATAACAAACACTGCGTTCCAGAGGATAAAAAAAGGAGAAGCCAATTTGCCCTTGGACAATTGAATAAAAACAAGTAAAGAACAAAGAATTTGCAAAATTGGGAAAAACGACAAAACTGCTATAATAATTGCTTCCCAAAGCGTGTTTTGAGAACCTATGTGCTGTAATCTTGTATAAGGAATTACTAATTCTAAAACTCCTAAAATAAATGTACTAACAGGCCATCTGTACGCAGAACGATTCATCATTAATTTTAGTATACCTATGTTTTAAGAAAAAAGACAAGTTTTTGTAGATTTTGAATTTATTTATTTTTTTGATTAAACAAGATGTGCTGCATGTGGGCAATTATCGTATTTGCCCAAAGCGCATAACCAAAGTCTGAAGGATGAAATTTATCTTCAGAAATAGCTTCAGGATATGCTTTTGTATAAATTTTACTTTGAAAATATAAGTCAACTAAAATAACATGATATTTTTTTACTTCTTCTTCTATAATTGCGTTAAATTTTTTAACCAATAATTTACTAATATGTTTTAAATATGCAGGGACTGCGGGAGCTAAAGATAAATCAGGAATGTTATTAATAACAATTTCTGCATCTGTTTTTTCAGATAATGTTTGTAAAAGAAGGTTTAAATTATTTATAAAGTCATTTGTTTTTGTTTTATGTCTAATGTCATTTGCACCAACAGAAATAGTTACTAAATGCGGATTTAGTGCAACTGCCTTCCCTAGCTGATGCGTAATAACATCAGAAATGGTGGCGCCACTTTTTCCTAAATTATGAAATATTACATTTCCTTTTGATTGCTTTAAAAAAGCAGAAATAATATACGCAAAAGATCTATCTGGTCTACTAGCACCAACTCCCTCAACCGTACTGTCTCCCAGTGCCACGTAAATAAATGGAACTTGTTCTTTTTTAAAGAATTTCCTAATATTTTTGTAAAGAAAAAATAAATTACTCCACAGCTTCATATGTCTATGATACTCTTTCTACAATAGTAATAGTACCTCTTTGCATGCATAAATTCAACTTATAGTAATAATTCTCACTTCACTTGACTTGCAAAAGCCAACTTGGCATACTTCTTGTATGGAAGACCAAACCCCTGCTCCTATTTTGCCTAAATCATATACCTGGCTGAGAATGATAGGTATTGGTTTAAGCGTGCTTTCTTTGGGATTTGCTATTGCATTTATTGGCTATTTTATGAGTCCAAAACGGGAAGTTTCTCCTTTACTCACACCTACACCAACAGCTCAAACACCTTCTCCTTCAACTTATCCTACAAATTCTCATACTCCAAGTCATAAATAAAACTTGACAGCATTTAATAATTAGGGCCAGGTTCATATTCTTTTTAGAGCTCCACTTATAAGAAATAATGGCCGTGGCGATATGGCAAATTTTGAAAGAGCAATAACCGTTAGATGGGCAAGACAGAGAAGATAAAATCCTTTTCACGTTATACAGATTTTTCTTGTCCTGGCTCTATAACCAACTGCGTCCCTGTTAAATAAGCCATCCCCTCCAAAAGCTCAAGAACATACGGAAAATGAGTTCTAATTTCTTTCTGCCATAATGCAAGTCTTTCTTGTCTATCTTCAAAAGAGAGTTTATCTTCTCCATACAAATGGACGACATAATGTATTTTTTTGGCTTCTTTGTCATAAACTAATTCATAATTTTCTACCATCCATGCTAAAAAATAATAAGGATTTTCTGCATAAGTATTCGGGGCAGGAATAGCATCTATTCTTCCAGATCTAAAATAATCAACTTTATCTGCTGTCATAATAAGCAAACTAAAAATTGCTTCTGGAGATGCTGCATGTTTAGCAGAAAAAACAGTTGCCATAATATCTTCTCGACTGTCGGTATCCGTTGACATTGCATGCACAATACTTGGTAAAAGAGGTGCAAGGAATTGTCGTTGTGAAGAATTTTCTGGTAATGTTTCAATAAAACGCGTGATCATACGTGATCCTGCTTCTTCATGACCTATTGCATATTGATTTTCCCATCTAACATCAGGAGACCCATATCCAATATCATGTACTAACAATGTAAATACCACAGCAGAATCAGAAAAAAGGTGTGCATCAAGCGTATTGGGAAGAGCATCATGGACCATATCTAAAAAAACTAATCCATTTTGGGCTGCTTGCTCTACATGTGGTTGAGAATGATCACAAACTTGTTCTGCTAAACATTTTTCTCTAACAATTTGCATAAGTCCAGTAAACCAATCAGAATATCCCGGAACATTAATCTGCAAATTATCTCGCCTTCCTACAAGTTGATAATCAAAAATAAACCCTCTATTAGGCACTTGCCATAAACTTTGTTGAAAGCGCTGCTGAAAACTTTGTTGTTCTGGAGTACGTTCTCCCCTTGTTGTTTCAATTTGTACCATATAAAACAAGGAGAACAAAAAAAGGCATTAAAAAAACCGAAAATATTCGGTCTTTATTCCCTTCGCCGGAATTACCCGAACAGGTTCATAGGGTCGATTCTTTTGAATCCTCTCAGCCTGCTATACAAGCTCCCCTTGCGAATTAGATAATACCTGTAAGAGAATTATTTGTCAATGTGAGTCAGAACACATAGCAATAAGCCATCTTGAAAAGAAATAACAGCTGAATCATCTGAAAAAACGTTACTTATTCCCCGTGGCTTTCCAAAATAAAGTGGCTCATGTAATAAAGGATACATAAGATTTTTCGTGGTAATGCTTGTAACAACTTCTGTTAGTGGTATTAATGAAAGCAAATTATTTTTTTCTCCCTCTATTGCAACTTCTTTTGGCCCTTTTTCCACCCAAATTTTTTGATTGCCGTTAATAAAACGTATAGGTATATCTTTTGAATATCGCGTTAGAGAAACATTTGCAACCACATGATCTAATCGGTTCTCTTCTGTCCCACCAAGAATTGCAATTTCTGTTGATCCTCTTTTTATTGCAACTTCAACAGCTAATTGAGTATCTGTTTCGTCTTTTTCTGTATGTGAAGAAATAAGTTCAATATTTTTATTTTTTAAAAATTCTATATGATTTTTTGAAATAGAATCAAAATCCCCAACAACAATTTGAGGCGTAATATTAAATTCACGAGCTGTTTCTGCACCACTATCAGCTGCAATAATTAGATCTGCATGTTTTATTGCATTTTGTACAAAATATCCATCTAGAATATTTCCACCAGAAAAAATAACAACTTTCATGAGGTAATTTTACGCGCTTAAGAAAGAAAGAGCAACAATAGTTTAGCCAATCTCTTGACAAAGTAATCTAAATAGATTCTAATTTAAGTATGGCTGATAAAGTTCCTCAGAATGACCGAATGTACCCGGTTATTAGCGCTTCATTAATAAAAAATCCTAGTAAATTCTATGCAATTCCTATTGCAGGATTTTTAGTTAAAGTTATTATGATTATTCCTGTTGGCATAGAACTTATGGTGTTAGGCATTGCCGACTTATTTGTTTTAGTAATTAATTCACTAATCGTTTTATTTACTGGAAAATACTGGAAAGTATCTTATGACTTAAATCTTGTATTAATTAGAATGGGCGTAAAAGTTAATTTTTTTCTTACTGGTCTTACAAACAAATATCCTGGATTCTCATTAACAATAGAAGATACATTTTCGGTTGATATTCCATTTAATAAACATCCAAATAGATTGTTTGCCATTCCAATTTTAGGAGGTATTGCCAGAATTATCGCACTTATTCCATATCTTATTTATAGTTCTGTTATTGGATATGCAAGTAATATTGCAGTATTTTTTTCTTGGATTTCAGTGTTAGTTACCGGCAAATACCCAGAAACCACTTTTGAAATCACCAGAGATTCAAATAGAATTAGCCAAGCAACATCTGCATATCTAACCGGACTGTCGGATACTTATCCAAGTTTCTGGGTTTCTATGAACCATCAAACACTTAAAATAATTCTTATTATCCTTGGCGCTTTAGCCTTAATCTGGAATAATGTTGGAAAAAGTTCTAGAAAAGAACAAATACAATCCCAAGAAAGAATGTATCAACAAGAATTAACTCCTACGCAAGCACCTTCTTCTCATTATTAACATTCATTTACTAGCTTCTTACCTTGTATTGATTTGTTTGTTACTCCCTTGAATTACTCTCTTTTTATAAGAAGAAAGAAGAATAGCAATAAAATCAATTATCTGCATATAATAAAATATGCATTTTTTCCGCAAAATAATTTCCCTTCTGCCAATAGCAATTGTTCTTTGTTTTTTAATATCTCAGTTTAGTTTACACTTCGGAAATAAACAATTAGCAGAAGACCGTTTGCCTGAAGCGAAAATATTATATGTATTGGCAACAATTTTTAGCCCTTTTGATGCGAATGTACAAATTCGATTAATCGCAACAAATACAATGCTATTAGAACGCCAAGATACGTCGGAGGACTATAATCCGAAAACACTTGCAAAACTTTCTGAAGATCAATATGTTTTAGGAACAACAACCCAGGTACCTGTTCTTATGTATCATTATATTAGAGTTAACCCATGGCCCAGCGATAAAGTGGGATTCAGCTTATCTGTTACACCATATGATTTTGCGAGTCAGCTAGATTGGCTACAAAATCATGGATACCATACAATAAGTCTCGATGAACTTGGAGCAAATCTTCTATATGGGACTTCCCTTCCTTCAAAACCAATTGTCTTAACTTTTGATGATGGATATAGAGACTTTTATACTGCCGCCTATCCTGAGTTAAAAAAGAGAAACTTAAAAGCATTAAATTTTGTTATTACCGGTTTTGTTGGACTGCCCCAATATCTTACGTGGAATGAAATTACAGAAATGAGCAAAAGTGGATTAATTACTTTTGGTGCACATACTGTGAATCATGTTGCTATGACATATCTGTCAGATGAGAATGATTTGCAGGAATTAACCAAAAGTAAGCAAGACCTTGAAGCTCACCTCCATTATCCAATAAATTGGTTTGCTTATCCATTTGGCAATTCTGACTCGCGAACAGCTTTTTTAGTTAAACAAGCAGGATTTTTAGGAGCATTTACAACAAAACCAGGTACTGCCCAAACAACAGATACTCTCTTTTTACAGCCACGAGTAAGAATAGGCGGAGGTATGGGGGTAACAGGATTTGCAGATAGCCTTCCTTGGAATTAAAGTAAAACAAAACTGCTTAAAAGTGCAAAAGAGAATCCAAGTAATGATCCTCCAATAACATCAGAAGTCCAATGCTCACCCAAATAGACACGGCTTACAACCATAATAATATTATATGCAAGTAACACACTATATATACTATATTTTGTTATTTTAGAAATTTTTTTACTTTTATACACCATAAAGAAAATAACTGTTGTAATAAACCATGCTCTTGCCGCATGACCGGAAGGATATGAATTTTGCGCACTTACATAAAATTGAGGAAAATTAACAAGTGTTTCTGTTCTCAGCATAAAATGAGGTGGTGGCAAATGATGGACAAATGTTTTTCCATAAATTTCTATTAAATGAAATACGCCAAAAGATACTAAAACAACAATTCCACTTATTTTTTTTCTAAACAATAATATAACTCCTAATACTATTCCAACAACTTCAGCATTCCCTATTTCACTTAAAAATGAAAAAAATCCGTCAAATTTTCTTGAAATATGATCTTGCAACCTTACCGTCATATTAAAATCAGAATGAATAAACAAATTTTTATGTACTAAATAAGAGAAAAAAATAAAAGCCAACAAAACAATACCACCTAAAAATAGAAAATGGATTTTCTTGGGAGAAGTCATACTTTATCTTACCATGACAAAATAAAAAAAACGAGTGACCTAGAACACAGTGAGTAAAAATACTTACTTGTTTCTTACCAAGCTATTAAAATAATGCCACTTACTTTCTCTATGTTAGATTTATGCAATCACACCCTACAGAAAAACTTGTTGGTAGTTTTGTATGCACAAAGGGAACAATAAGTGACAAAAACAGGAAGAATTATTAAAATTGTTGGAAAATTTAGAACAAACAGGAGAAATACAAGTAGAATTTGATCCCGAAGATACCTCTTCTTATATAAATTAGTCTAATTTAAGATCTTTTAAGAAAGCTTTAAATTCACCATTAATATCTGGATGTTCTAACGCAAATTCTACAACAGTTTTCATATATTCTAATTTGTTACCAGTATCATAGTATTTACCATCTTTAATTTCGCATGCAACAACTTTTTTCCCATCTTGTAACATAAGTTTTAATGCATCATTGTAATAAAGCTCTTCTCCTTCGTCTAAATTATCATATGCCTTATCTAAATAGCTAAAGATTTCGGGTGTTAAAACAAAACCGCTGACATTCGCTAAATCAGAAGGAGCTGCTGCTTTTCCAGGTTTTTCCACAATTTGTTTTACATTCATAAATCCGTCTCGAATCATTTCTCCACCTGCAAAACCATATCGGTCATAATCTTCATCTTTTTTGGCCCTTACTGATGCCAGAATAGAGCAACCAAACTCTTCATAGGCATCTATAAGTTGTTGAAAACGGGACTTTGGAGAAGCCTTAATAAAATCATCACTCCAGGTATAAATAAATGGTTCATCCCCAATAACTTGCCTTGCATTCAAAAGTGGAGTTCCGTTGCCATATGGACCTTTTTGTCTAATGTAAATAAAATTAGCCATGTCAGAAATGCGCTCTGTTTCTTCTAAAAGTGGTAATTTTTTCGGCCCACCCATTCGTAAGTTTTCAATTAATTCCATAGATGGCTTATCAAAATGGTCTTCTATAGTTCTTTTGTGGTAACCGGTAACTATAATAATATCTTCAATTCCTGCTGCAATAGCTTCTTCAACCACATATTGAATAACCGGCTTGTCTACTACCGGAAGCATTTCCTTAGGCATAGCCTTTGTTTGCGGCAAAAATCTGGTTCCAAAACCTGCGGCTGGGATAACGGCTTTTCTTATTCTTTTACCCATATTTTGTTTATCTCGTAAGGATAATTGTATCCTCTTTCCTCTTTACATGTCAAATTGCTTCTGGTACAATACTCTGACTAGTGCATATGTCAACACCTCTTTCCTTTTTGCGAGAGACGCAAGAAGAATTAAAAAAAGTGATCTGGCCGACACGACAAGAGGTTATAAGACTCACAGGAGTAGTAATAATAGTGAGTGCAATAGTAGGCCTCTTTATAGGTGGCCTCGATTTTGTTTTTACCAAACTCCTGTCATTAGTATTAAAATAATATGGATCAACAAATTCCAGAACAACAAGAAGCAAAAACAGCAAATCAAGCAAATGCTCGATGGTATATTGTACATACCTACTCTGGGCATGAAAATAAGGTTTCTAAAGCTTTACGACAAAGAGCAGAAACCATGGGCTTTGAAGATAAAATCTTTGATATTATTGTTCCAACCCGAGAAATAACCAAAGTCTCTCAGGGTAAAAAGCAACAAGTTCAAGAAAAAATCTTCCCAGGATACATTATTGTCAAAATGGTCTTAACTGATGAATCATGGCTTTTGGTTAGAACCACACCAGGCGTAACAGCATTTATTGGTGCAGGAAACAAACCAACACCAATTTCAGAAAAAGAAGTAGAAGCAATCCAAAAGTTTATGAAGCTCGAAGAGCCATTATACAAAGCAGCATTTACTGCTGGTGAAGCTGTTAAGATTGTGGATGGTCCATTTGCAGACTTCTTGGGAACAATTGAATCTATTGATGAAACAAAAGGCAAACTTAAAGTCTTGGTCTCTATCTTTGGTCGAGAAACACCAGTTGAACTTGATTTCCTTCAAGTAAGTAAAATCTAAGGACACACTTG
>JAKAEF010000086.1 GCA_021820025.1 bacterium
AATCAATTTTTTAATTGCCTCGCTGGTTTGTCCTTTTGCCTTTGCCTCAAAATAGCGGCCCAATAGAATAAGACCAATAACAATTGTTGCAACGTCAAAATATGGCATTGGTTCAATACCGGTCTGTTTTACTAATTGAGGGAAAAGAGTTACTATTGCGGAATATCCGAATGCAACCGTTGTGCCCAGTGCCACAAGAGTATCCATATTTGCAGTTCGGTGTTTTAGAGCCGGAATAGTTGCTCTGTAGAATGCAAAACCTGCCCAGAATTGAACGGGAATTGCAAGAATTAGTTGTACAAAGAAGTTTTGAAGGAATAAAGGAGAGGTTTGTATTAGTCCCGGAAAACTACCCCACAAAATTAAGCCACCTATAATAAGACTTACAAATACTTTATTTCGTAAGTTTTTTAATTCTCTTTGTTTTGCTAATTTTTCTTCATCTTCAGTTCGAGCTTCTTCATTAAGCAATGCTTTATACCCTACGTTTGCAACTGCAGATGAAAGTTGATTATCATTTACCTGTTTCTCATCTAATAAAACCGTTGCTTTTTCACTTGCTAAATTCACTGTTGCCTCTTTTACGCCAGGAACCTTTTTTAGCGTTCGTTCAAGTACGTTAACGCATGACGCGCAGTGCATGCCCTCAATAGAAAATGTTTTTTTTATATCTGCCATATTATTTCACCAATATTTTGCCATGAAACATATTCATTCCGCAAACAATCTCGTATGTTCCTGACTCTTTGGGAGCAATGACTATGTTTACCTTTTTATTTAACGGGAGGAATTTGCGGATTTTAAAATCAGGAATAACTACTTCCTCAAGACAACTGCTTGGATCTGTACGCAGAAAGGTAAGCGTAGTTGTTTTCCCTTTGGAAATAGAAATAGTGTTTGGGGAATATCCGCCGTCAACTGCAATATCCACAGAGTTTTCAACTTCAACCGCATTATCTTTTTTCATAAGAAAAAACCAGTAAGTAAATACTATTCCTAAAAACCCTAATAATATTACAATAATTTTATCCGGTGTCATATTAATCGCCGCATGTTGTGCTTTTTTTTGCCATTTTTATCATATAATCTTTTGTAACAGCCTGCTTAAGAAATTTAGAATCATTTTTGCCAATAAAAATAACTAGACTGTCATAGGGACGAATTGATTGCGTTTGAAAATCAACTATTTTTTTGCCGTTGATGTAACCAACAGCGCTTGAATAATCAATCGTAAAATTAATGTTTGTAAATAAGTCCTGCCATTTTGCTCCGGTTCGCTCAATATGTACTAAATCTCCAACATTATCGTGCAAATGGGCCTTTTTAATTTGTATAACAGCAGTGGAATCGGCACTTTTTTGACTTAATGCGCATGGCTCAATAAACATATATTTACTATCTGAGAAACTAAGCTTTTTATTATCCTGAAAAACAACAAATCCTGCATGATAATGCGTTTTTACAGGAACTAATTGGTTTTTTAAGATAAAAAATGCTGAAGTAGTTAAAAATAAAATTATTAACGGAACTATAATGAACAAAAATCTTTTATTTGCTTGTTTAAGAATCTGCATAATTTCCATATATTATTTTACTCTATACCTTTTTTGAAATTTTATAAATTACAAATATAACGACAGCTAAAAATGTTACATTTAGTAACAAGTTGTTTCCAACATACTGGTTAACAGTTCCTGCTGCGTTTTGGATCATTTTTGTGAATGAGTCATTTTTTGTCATAGAAAGTTTTCCCGTAGCGTTTAAAAGGAGTATTAGAACACCCGTAATGAAAAATATTGCACCTGCAAGAAAGTTACTGACTAGAATTATTCTGTTTTTACCTAAGAATTTAAATTCTGTTATCGGTTTTCGAAGAAACATAAACTTATCTACTTTTCCTGAGAGAAACAAAGAAATAATAAGAAGAGGGAAAACCATTCCAAATACATAAGTAGCGCCTATTCCTAAAGCTCCAAAAAAATTCGGAGAAAGAAAAGTAAGCGTTAAAACACCTATTAAAACAGGAGCGCAACAAGCGCTTGTAATTCCGGAGAAGATACCCAAGATAAATATAGAAAGAGGATCATGTTTCCCCGGTTCTCGACCTGGTAAATTAGGCATTGGCAATTTTATTCCCAATAAGGTTATTGCCGCTGCGATAAGCATTACAAATCCTCCAACCACATAAATTTCGTCATGGTATACAAATAAAATCTTGGAAAGTGCAGCAACTCCCAAAACTGCAGGCATCATTACAACAAAAATTCCCAAGCCAAAAATAAGAGTCATTAGTAAAACTTTCTCTTTTTCCTTGAAAACACTACCTAAATATGCAGGTAATAAAAAAGAGATACAACAGGGAGCAAAAAGAGCAACCATCCCGGCGATGAAAGCAGCTATTAATGATATTTGAAAAATGCTTTCCATCTAAGCTCCGCAACTCCCTCCAGAGCCTTGATTAGGCCAGGTAATCCCAATTGTTTCCTGCTGAACCTTTGCATTACCCTGTGAGCTTGAGTAAGCGTTAGATAAGATTTCTTGGGCAGGAATTTTAGAATAATCTTTACCGAGTTTCTCAAAATGGTAAGCAATACTTAAATAAGTTTGAGGAAACCAATAGGTATTAACCGCAAGAGCCGCTTTATAAATGTCCCCTTTGGAGAAATTCTGAGAAACCATAAGCTCAATTAATCCAAGCATTGCCATTCCATGATTACAATCCGGAAAAGCTGCCGAATTACCACAGCAGGGTCTGTAAATATTTTTAGCTACTTCCTCAACCATTGCCTGTTGAGATGGTGACAAATTAATATATGAATATTTACTGTAATAACTCATCGGATCACCTTGCCCTAAGGTATATCCACCTGTAGAAGCAAAATCTGCAGGATTACCGCTTGTTTGCATATCTCCCGAATCTAATAGTTTATTCTTATTTGCTAAACCCAATCCCCATAAAACGTTAAGCCAGAAATGAGAATTTTGAGTATTAAGAGTTAGCGTTTGATTACTACCGTCTAGATATTTAGTATCATCGTTCGTCAGATTATCTTTTCCAAGAATTGACTGGGCTAGTTTTTTCTCATCAATTACTCCATCCGTAATCAATTGTTTTCCTAAATTGTTCCAGGAAATTTTGAGATTATAGCCTTTTTTATTTATCACTTTATTCTCTATCCTAACTAAATTTTGGGCTTCTGTTTTTGCTTTTTCCTGTGCTTGCGTTACTGTTTGAGTTTGTTTTGAATTTTGAGAAAGAAGAGCAATCTTATTTACCAAAATTCCAATTAAAAATACTGCAATTATTAATAACCCTATTAGGATTTTATTTAAATTTAGTTTGACGCTATTAAATTTTATGAGATGTTTCTTTTTCATTTTACTTGTATACATTCCCTGTAACAGTAAATGTTAATTTTGAATTTGCTTTATCGTTCGTTTCAACCGAAATATATCTGGTTATTGGTCCCGTTCCAGTTGGTCCATGGTATGCAGGATCAAAATCTACCGTAAGCTTCACTTCTTTTCCGGGGGCAACTTCACCAACCCATGAGGAAATGCCATCCATCCCAAAGCTAGGACTATCTGTTCCATTAATAGTTACAAAAGCTTTTGTGCAATGACATGATGTTTTTATATTAAAAAGTTTTAGAGTATCAGTTCCCGCATTCTTTATAACAAAAACTTTTGTAACGTCACCTTTATACATTGGAATTTGACCCCAGTCGGCACTTGTGGCGTTAACTGTATATGCCTTTGCGTTCTGTGAGGCGGAAACTTGAGGCGCATCAACGTTTGTTGAGCTCATCCAAACTACACTGATAACAAGAATTAGAGCTGTGACAATGGTACCAATGATAATTACTTTCTTTTCCATAATTATTTGTTTTTCCCAAAAACGTTCATTATTTCAGAAATAGCTTCATCAGTTTTTCCTTCTTTTATTGCATCTGCTGTGCAAGTTTTTAAATGGTTTTCCAAAACAACTCCCTCTGCTTTATTAAGTGCTCCTTCAACTGCCTGCATTTGATGTAAAATGTCAATGCAGTAAGCATCGTCTTCAACCATTCTTATTATTTTTTCCAAATGCCCTTTAGTTATTTTAAGTCTATGAACTATTCTTTCCTGTGTATCTTTTGGTCTATATGCCATATATCCCCCTTATGGGGATAAGGTACTACAATTTGTAGTAGATTGTCAAGAGGTAAATTATGTTTAGAGCATTAAAAATGCTAGATATAGATAAACTTTTCAGTCGCTTAAAGTTTCGGGAGGACAATCAATTAATTCTGTCTCTATAGTCGCATGTTGAATATTAAACTTATTGTTCAAATTTTCCTTCACTTCTTTAACTATTTTTATACTCTCTCCAAGACTACAATCCTCGATAATTATGTGACAACTCATTGCTGCAAAGTGAGACGATATTGCCCATATATGTATATCGTCAACATTTTTTATTTTTGAAATCTTAAGAATTTCATTTTTGACTTTCTTTATGTCTATTCCTTCCGGAACACCTTCAAGCAAAACATGCATTGCCTCTCGCACTACATTCCAGCTTGCTCTTATTAAGAGTATTCCTATAAACATACTGA
>JAKAEF010000087.1 GCA_021820025.1 bacterium
CATGGAGAAGCAGTTGCTATTGGTATGGTAGCAGAAGCACAGATTGCTGTAGAAAAAAATTTATTAAAACAAAGTACTTTTGATGAATTAATTAAAAAAATATTACATGCAGGATTACCTGTTAAAACACTTAACATAAAAACAAATGATATTGTAGAAAAAATGCAAACAGATAAAAAAAATGAAAAAGGAAATATTAAATTTACGTTATTAAAAAGAATCGGACAAGGAGTAGTTAATCAAGATGCATCAGATTCTACAATTAAAACAGCAGTGGGGAAAATCCTATGAAAACTGCACATATTGCTCCATTGCTAAAACCTGTAAAGGCAACCGTTACCATCCCCGGCAGTAAATCCTTTACCAACAGAGCACTTATTTTAAGTGCTTTATCTACAAACACTGTTGTTATTAAAAATCCATTATTTAGTGATGACACTGCTGCATTAATTTCTTGTTTAGAAAAATTAGGAGTAAAAATTAAAAAAGAAAAAAATCAAATTACTGTAATGGGAAATGTTTTTGCAAACAAACAAAAAGAAATTATTTTAGACGCAAACTTATCGGGAACAACCATGCGTTTTTTATTAGCTGTTTGCTGCATAATTCCTGGAATTAAAATTCTAACAGGAAAACAAAGACTACTTGAGCGACCAATAAAAGATTTAACAGATGCATTAAAAAATCTTGGTGCAGAAATTAGTTTTGAAAAAAATCAAGGATTCCCACCGGTTAAAATTATTTCATCAAAGCTCACAAAAAATGAAGTAACAATTTCTGGAAAAACAAGCAGTCAATTTGTTTCTGCTTTGCTTATGATTGCACCTATAATTGGTTTAACAATAAAAATTGACAGAGATTTAATTTCTCAACCATATGTTGCAATGACCATACAAACATTAGAAAAATTTGGAATAAAAGTAGAAAATAAAAATTTTCACGAATTTATTATAAAAAAACAACAGATTGCTGCACAAGAATTTGCTATAGAAGGAGATTTTTCTAGCGGGGCATATTTTGCTGCAATTGCTACACTTACAAAATCAGAAATAACATTAAAAAATTTGCAAGAAAATTCTTTGCAAGCAGATAAAGAATTTTTAAGCATTCTTGAACAAATGGGCAGTAAAATTATTTTCAAAAAAAACGAAGTAACAATTATTGGAAATGGAGTAAAACCGCTCTTAGTTAATATGCAACATTGCCCAGACCAAATTCAAACTGTAGCAGTTTTGGCAGCATTTGCACATGGAACAACAACCATAACTGGTGGTTCTTCTTTAAAAGTTAAAGAAACAGATAGATTGCAAGCAATACACAATGAACTATTAAAAATGAATATAGAAAATAGTATTACTGCTGACAGTATTACTATTCATGGCGGAAATATAAAACCAGCGACAATAGATACATACAATGATCATAGAATGGCAATGGCATTTTCTGTTGCTGCAACAAAACTTGCAGGAATAGTAATTAATAATCCAGATGTTGTTAGTAAAACATTTCCTGATTTTTTAAAAAAATTGGCAAAAATAGGTGCTAATGTCGAAATAACAAATAAAGACGCATCTAAAATTGTTTTAATTGGATTTATGGGTGCTGGCAAAACATCAATTGCACCGTTATTGGCAAAACGCTTAAAAATAAATGTTTTTGAAATGGACGAGAAAGTAATACAACTTTCTAAACAAAAATCTATAAAAGATATTTTCCAAAAACACGGAGAAAAAAGATTTAGAGAATTAGAAGCAGAGGCAGCAAAAAAAATTCTTAATAAAAATTCTATTATAATTTCTGCAGGTGGGGGAGTTGTAGAAAATAGAGAAACAATGAAACATTTAACAAGAAAGGCATATGTTGTTTTTTTGGAAACATCATTTGAAACTATTTCTAATAGATTAGTTAATACACAAGATAGACCTTTATGGAAAGATAAAGAAAAAACAAAACAATTGTTTAAAAAACGCCAGTCATTGTACAAACAATTTGCCGATGTTTCTGTACAAACAGATGGAAAATCATTAGGACAAATAACATCAGAAATAGAAGAGAAAGTAAAATATTTATGACAACAGCAAAAACTAAAATAAATATAATTATTGGAGATCCTGTAGAACATTCTTTGTCTCCTCAAATGCACAATAGTGCTTATAAGCAATTGGGGATTGATAATAAATTTGTCTACTTAGCAGCACACGTAAAACCAGAAGATTTACAAGCTGCAATTTTGGGTGCAAGAGCTATGCAAATAAATGGAATTACAGTAACAATTCCACATAAGACAAATGTTATGTACTTTTTAGATGAAATAGAAGAAACAGCTGCTAAAATTGGTGCAGTCAATACAATTGTAAATAGGAATGGAGCTCTAATTGGCATAAATACAGACTGGATTGGGGTCGCAGAACCATTAAAACAAGTAACAGATTTAAATAAGAAAAATGTTGCAATTATTGGAGCAGGAGGCTTTTCCCATGCAGCAGTTTTTGCCATGGTTACAAACAATGCACTTGTTACAATTTACAATAGAACAATAGAAAATGCTCGAGAATTAGCAAAAAAATTCAATTGTAAATTTGCGGGTTTAGACAAAATGGAAGAAATAAAAAAAGCTGATATTATTATTAATGCAACATCTGTTGGAATGCAAACAAACAAAAGTATTATTGCAAAGGAATTGTTACATAAAAACCAAATTATTTTTGATGCTGTGTATGTTCCATTTGAAACGCAATTAATTAAAAATGCAAAAGAAGTTGGTGCAACTGTAATTCATGGAACAGAATTATTATTGTTTCAAGGTGTAGCACAATTTGAATTATTTACAAATAAAAAAGCACCAATAGATGGAATGAGAAATGCAATTATGGAGAATATAAAAATATGAGTGCTAAAATTTGTTTACCAATTATTAAACAATCTATACCAGAAGTTGTAGAAATTATTGAACAACAAAAAAATAATTTTGACATGTTTGAAATCTGGATAGATTACGTAAAAGAAAATGAAGAAATGATACAAAATATGTTGCAAGATTTATCAAATAAATTTGCAAAAAAAATTATTGTGGTCTTTAGAAGACAAAATGCAGAACTAATTACTATGCCTTTTGAAAAACGAAAACTAATAATAGAAAAATTAGCTGAAAAAAACATTTTTATGGATTTAGATATAGAACAGCAAAGAAAAGATTTAGAATTTGCAAAAGAGAAAAAGGCCAAAGTTATTGCCTCTTTTCATGATTACAAAAAAACACCAAGAACAAGTGCATTGGTTGAAATAATAAAAAAAATGGAAGTGTTTCAACCAGCAATATTTAAAATTGCGACATTTTGCGAAACAGAAAAAGATGCATTACATTTATTGCACTTATTACTAGATCTAAAAGAAGAAAAAAAAGACGTAATTGTTTTGGGAATGGGAGAGAAAGGAATAATAACAAGAATTTTTGGAAGCATTTGGGGCAATGAAATTACTTTTGCTCCAACAAGTGAAAATGAACAAAGCGCACCTGGACAATTAACAAAAGAGCAATTAGAAAAAATATTTAGTATGATTAATAAATAGTATGGCGGGAAATACATTTGGACAATTATTTAAAATAACAACATTTGGCGAATCCCATGGAGGCGCGGTAGGTGTTGTGGTTGACGGATGTCCCAGTGGTATAGAAATTACAGAAGCAGAAATTCAAAAAGATTTAGACAGGCGAAAGCCAGGGCAAAGCAGTATTACAACTCCAAGAAAAGAACAAGATATTATTCATATTTTATCGGGTGTTTTTGAAGGAAAAACAACAGGCACTCCAATTTTACTTTTAGCATACAATGCAGATGCAAGACCACAGGATTATGATGAATTAAAAAAAGTATATAGACCAGGTCATGCAGATTTTACCTACGAAGCAAAATATGGATTTAGGGATTGGAGAGGAAGTGGCAGAGCATCTGCAAGAGAAACATTGGCAAGAGTTGCAGCAGGAGCAATTGCAAAAAAATATTTACAAAAACTTGGGATAGAAATTTTAAGTTACGTTGAGTCTGTTGAAAATATAAAAACAACTATTGATTTTAATACTGTTACCATGGATGAAATATATGCCAAACAGGGTATTTACGATAAGGCAGCCGAAATCTATAATAAATTATTGGAACAGGACCCGGATAGAAACGTCAAATTCGTGATTCAGGAAAATCTCTTATTGTGGTCGAACACATAATGCGAGCTGTCATGGGAATTTCCGATCGCATAGTCGTCTTGAGTTACGGCGCCAAAATCGCGGAAGGCTCTCCGGCTGAGGTCGTGAGAAACGATCAAGTTATTGAAGCGTATTTCGGCGAAAAAGTGTCGTCCCTTTATTCCGCGCAGGAAAGCTAATGCACGACGTTTTGTTGAATGTCAGCGGCATAGATGTGTCCTACAGGGACGTTCAGGTC
>JAKAEF010000088.1 GCA_021820025.1 bacterium
TTTTGGAAGTTTTTTAAATTTTGTGACTTTTTGAATTAATAATGGCATTACTCGAATAATGTTATCTACAATGGTTATATTTGCCATTTTTGCTGTTCTAGAAAGTGGGTTTAAGTCAACAGTAATTACAGTTTTGCCTAAAGCTACCACAGCTTCTGTTCTATCTCCATCTTCCAGCGGAATAAAAACAACATCTGCTTTACTTATGCCTTGTGGACTTACATGTTTTCTTGGGCTCGCAATGCCAGGAACAACATCTGAGGCATTACTCCCTATTCCTAAAACAGTTGTTGCACCAAAACTTTCTAAGTGCTGTTGTATTTTTTCTTCCCTTTCTTTACTTCTATGAAATAGATTAATTTCTATTGGGCAATCTAACAGTCTTGAGAGTGTTACATATTCTTCTGGTACAAGTGCACTACTGTTCCCATTTGTGCAAAGGACAGGGTATTTAGCCATTACTAACGTTGCTGCTGCTGCATTAATTGACTCAATTGCAAAATCGTGTGAATTTTCTGACAACAAATAGTCGAATGACTCTCCTCTTCCATGAGCAATTAACCCATTTAAAGAAGTTATTCCTTTTTTTACGCCCTCAACTAATTGCTCTCTGGTTTGTAGCGATTTGGCTCGTGGGTGATTAGGATCTATCATACAAAACTGTTTTCCTCTGTAGGAAAAGCTCCATTTTTTACATCTTGTATATATTCAGAAACTGCGTGTCGTATTCTTGCTTTTACGTCCGCATATTGCTTTACCATTTTTAGTTTTTTATCAGATAACCCAATAATATCTGCCAAAACCAGCACTTGTCCTGTTGTATACATTCCAGCCCCAATTCCAATAGTTGGGGCTGTAATTGCTTCTGTAATCTCTTTTGCCAATTTTACGGGAACACATTCCAAAACCAATAACGAAATTCCTAAATCAGACAACTCTCTTGCATCTTGTTTTATTTTCTCTGCTACTTCTTGTTCTCGTCCTACAACGGTAAATTTTTCTGCAGTTTGGGGTAATAAGCCTAAATGCCCAACAACTTGAATGTTGTTACTGAGTAATGCTTTAACAACTTCTGGATTATTCCCTTCTATTTTTACCATGGTTGCGCCAACTGCTAACAACTTATTTGCATTTGTTACTGCATCTTGTGGATTGTCATACGTTCCAACAGGCAAATCTGCAATAATTGGCGTTTTCACAGCTCCCTTTGCTACCGCCTGCGTATGATAAATCATATTCTCAAGTGTTATTGATTTTGTATTCGGATGACCTAATACAGTCATTGCTAAACTATCTCCAACCAAAATATAATCAATCCCTGCTTCTTCAAGTATTTTTGCGGTTGGGTAATCCCACGCTGTGAGCATAGTTAATTTTTTCACCCCACAATTGTAGCACGTGCGATTGTGTTGTCAAAATAACCTAGTCCTTGAATTTTTATTGTCTATAGGTTATAAATAAATCGCTATGCAACCTGTTAAAAATTCCTGGGAGGTAAAAGTAGGATTAGCACAAATGCTTAAAGGCGGCGTTATTATGGACGTTGTCACAGCCGAACAAGCAAAAATTGCAGAAGATGCAGGAGCTTGTGCTGTTATGGCATTAGAAAGAGTTCCATCTGACATTCGAGCTGCTGGCGGAGTTGCCCGTATGTCTGATCCAAAAATGATTAAAGAAATCATGGCTGCTGTATCTATCCCTGTAATGGCAAAGGTTAGAATTGGTCATTTTGTAGAAGCACAAGTATTAGAAGCTTTAGGAATAGATTATATAGACGAATCAGAAGTCTTAACCCCAGCAGATGAAGAAGCACATATTAACAAACATGATTTTAAAGTTCCCTTTGTATGCGGCTGCAGAAATTTGGGAGAAGCACTCAGAAGATTGCAAGAAGGAGCAGCAATGATTCGAACCAAAGGTGAAGCAGGAACAGGAAATGTTGTTGAAGCTGTAAGACATCAAAAAGCAGTTACCAGAGAAATTGAAGCATTAAAAACAATGACTGATGCACAACTTAAAAATGCTGCAAAAGAAATGCGCGTTTCTGTAGATTTGGTCAAAGAAGTAAAAAAATTAGGCAGACTACCTGTTGTTAATTTTGCAGCAGGAGGAATTGCAACTCCGGCAGATGCTGCACTTATGATGCAACTTGGAAGCGATGGTGTTTTTGTAGGTTCTGGGATATTTAAATCTTCAGATCCAGCAAAACGAGCCAAGGCAATTGTTGCTGCAACAACTAATTTTAATAATCCAGATATTATTGCAAAAGTTTCAGAAGGATTAGGCCAACCAATGGAAAGTATAGATGTAAGAACACTCCCTCAAGAAAAATTACTTGCAACCCGAGGGTGGTAATTATGACAAAACAGTACTTCCCAACTCCTATTACCTGGGAATTGGCAAATCAAAAAAAATCTACCGTTCGTAAAAATATTATTGTTGGCGTTTTAGCATTACAAGGAGATTTTTTAGAACATATCCAAACATTAGAAAGACTCGGGATTACTGCAAAACAAGTTAAATTACCAGAAGATTTAGAAAATATTCAAGGCCTTATTATGCCTGGTGGAGAAAGTACAACCATGGCAAATCTCTTAGATACTTTTGGTTTACGAGAACCTTTAGCACAAAAAATTCAAGAAGGTATGCCTGTTTGGGGAACATGCGCAGGAATGATTTTATTGGCAAAAAAATTAATCCAGGAGCGCCCTATTCCCCTTGGTGTGATGGACATAACAGTTAACAGAAATGCCTTTGGCAGGCAATTAGATAGTTTTGAAGTAGATTTAACAATAAAATATTTAGATAAACCTCTGCATGCCACGTTTATTCGAGCTCCGCTTGTAACTGAAGTTGGAAAAGATGTAGAAATCTTATCTAAACTTGAAGATGGAACAATAGTTGCGGTAAAGCAAAATAATATGCTAGGAACAAGTTTTCACCCAGAACTTACCAGTGACACTCGATTTCATGAATATTTTTTATCGTTAATACAAAAATGAATACAACACCATTTGCAAGTAGAGCAGGAGAAAAATTAGAATTTGCCATAAACGAATTTAACATAGATGTAAAAGATAAAGTCTGTGCAGATTTTGGTGCATCTGTTGGTGGATTTGTTGATTGTTTACTGCGCCATGGAGCTGCAAAAATATATGCCGTTGAAACAGGATACGGAGAATTAGCATGGAAATTAAGACAAAACCCAAAAGTCATTGTTATGGAAAAAACAAATGCCATGCATGTTGCTATTTGGGAGAAAATGGATATTATTACCAATGATACATCCTGGACAAAACAAAAAACAATTTTGCCAAACATTTTGGCAAATTTAAAAGATGACGGCAAAATTATTACTCTTATTAAACCTCATTATGAAGCAGATAAAAAATTACTGCGAAAAGGCAAATTACCAGAAGATGTAGCAGAATCCGTTGCACAACAAGTGCTTAACGATATACAATCATTAGGAGTTACTGTCTTAGGATTTACTAAGTCTCCCCTTCTTGGACAAAAAGGCGGTAACAGCGAATATTTAGCATATTTACAAAAGGCATGACCACAAAAAAAATTCTTTCGCTAATAAATAGTTTTAAAGTCCCACTTATTGTTTTAGCAGGTCTTATTTTCTATTTAATTCTACACACAACTTCTAATACGACTCTTGCGCTGTTTGTTGTCCTTGCAACAATTGGCCTTGGAAGCTTTTCTCTTTTTAAAGAAGCATTTGAAGATATTATGGCAAATCAATTTGCCCTGGATTATATTGCTATTTTAGCAATTACTGTTTCTTTAGTAACTCATGAATATTTGGTGGGAGCTGTTATTGCGCTTATGCTCTCAACTGGTAGGACTCTGGAGGAATACGGTGCAAATCAAGCAAAACGCTCGTTAAGTCTTTTAGCAGATAGAATTCCACATGATGTATTAGTTGAAACATCATCTTCTCCTCTTTTAACACCGGTCTCTCAAGTAAAAATAAATAGCATTATTATTGTGAGAAAAGGAGAAGTTATTCCGTTAGATGGCATCCTGCTTTCTGAGAATGCATTTATCGATGAATCTTCACTAACAGGAGAGCCCTATGCTGTTGAAAAAATTGCACAGGATTTGGTCAGAAGTGGTACGGTAAATACCGGTAATTTAATGCGGATTAAAGTTACCAGAGAAGAAAAAAATTCTACCTACAGCAAAATTATTTCTATGGTAGAAAGAGCAGAACGAGAAAAAGCTCCAATGGTACGATTAGCAGATAGATATAGCGTTGTTTTTACCATTATTACATTTGTAATAGCAACCTTTGCTTATTTTATTCACCCCACATTAGAGTCTGTTCTTGCTGTTCTGGTTGTTGCAACTCCGTGTCCTTTAATTCTGGCTACTCCAATTGCACTTTTGGGAGGAGTAAATGCTGCAGCAAAGAAAC
>JAKAEF010000089.1 GCA_021820025.1 bacterium
TAAAGGATTTGATAAAAATGGAAAACCAATAAAAATTTCTATTCCTCCAACACTTTTAATATCAGCAATTGGAGTTGTAGATGACATGACAAAAGTTGTTTCTCTTGATGCAAAAAATGAAGGTGACATAATTTATGCTCTTGGAGATACGTTTGAAGAAATGGGAGCATCAGAATATTATGGAATGCTTTCTGAAAAAATAAAAGAACAAATTATTGGTAATTCTATTCCAAAAGTAGATGAAAAGAAAAATTCCCGTCTTTACCATAGCATTTTTAATGCTATCCAGTGGGGATTAATTGAATCAGGTCAAAGCATTCATCATGGTGGATTAGCAGTGGCACTTGCAAAAACACTTATGGGAGGAATGTTTGGTGCAGAAATCTCTCTAGAACCATTAGCTAAAACTGTTTCCCGAAATGATTTTGCCCTTTTTTCAGAATCTCAGGGAAGAATTTTGGTAACAGTTTCTCCAAAAAACAAAAACGCATTTGAGAAAGCAATGGAAGGAAATAGTTTTTATCAAATAGGAAAAATTACAAAATCACCTAAAGTAGCAATTACAGGAATTAGCAAAAAAATTATTGTTTCAACAACAGTTGATGCAATGATAGAATCTTATAGGAGTACTTTTAAAGGATATTAATATGAAACCAAAAGTTATTGTATTTTCAGGATACGGATTTAATTGCGAAGAAGAAACAAAATTTGCTTTTGATACAGCCGGTGGAATTGCTGACATTGTACATGTAAATGATGTTATTAATGGCACTCACTCGCTAAAAGATTATCAAATTTTAGCTTTTGGTGGCGGTTTTGCGTATGGCGACGATACAGGAGCAGGAAATGCCTATGCAAATAAAATGAAAAACCATTTGTGGGAAGATTTAATCAAATTTATTGAATCAGACAAACTAATTCTAGGTATTTGCAACGGATTCCAAGTTCTAATGAATTTAGGATTAGTCCCAGCAATTGATAAGCAGTATGGAGCACGAGAAATGGGACTTATGCCAAATGAAACTCCACGATATACCGTAAGATTTATTGATCTAAAAGTAGAAAGTAAAAAATCACCTTGGTATAAAGGAATGAAAGAATTTTCTTTACCTGTTGCAAATGGAGAAGGAAGATTATTTGCTCCAAAAGAAGTAATGGATATTATTAACAAACATGATTTAGTTGGGGCACGGTATTTTAAAGGAGAAATGTCTACTTATCTTAATTTACCAGCAAACCCTAATGGTTCTATTGAGGATATTGCAAGCATAACCGATGAAACGGGCCGGGTAATGGGACTTATGCCTCATCCGGAGCGCTCAATGTTTTTTACACAGCTTCCTAATTGGGAACTATTAAAAGAAAAATATATAAAAGAAGGGAAAAAAATTCCGGAATTCGGACCTGGCATGCAAATTTTTAGAAATGGCATCTCATACTTTCAATAACTTCTCTTATTCAACTTACTATAATTAAATTATTATGACAAAACTTCTTATAATAAAAAACTTATCGGAAGATAATCAAAGAAAAAATTTAGAAAAAAGCATTGCAAAAAAAAGAGAGCAATTAAAAAAATTAACAAAAAAGTTGGATATTCTACATATAGAACTAGAAAATATAAAAAAGGAATATGAACAAAGAATTGGAAAACTCTACGTAAAAGATAACGCATTAGACATTGAGATTATTAAGTATAAAAATATTGCAAGACTAGTAGAAGAAGGTCTATCACTTGAAAATGCAAAAAAAGAATTGGAAGATTTTTGGCTAAATAATATAGAAAGAGATTTTTCTCATACTGAATTTACTTTTAATGAAAGCATAGAGCAAACTCAAAATATTCCTAAAGATACTAACGAGATAGATCTTAAAAAATTATGGAAAAAATTAATTTTGGAATTTCATCCTGATTTAGTAACTAATCCAAAAGAGAAAGAAAAACGAGAGAATATTATGAAGATGATTAATAAAGCATATAAAGAAAACAATCTTGAGGCACTGCGATTATTAGAAAGTAAATTATTTATTGAGGAGACAGATCCTTCTGATATAAACCAACTTGAATATGTTTTAGTTGAAATTGAAAATCTTATTATTGGATTGACTAAACAATATAAAACGTTGAAAATGTCAGAATGGTTTGCGTGGAAACAACGAATTAAGAAAGCAGATAAAGAAAAAAAAGACATTTTTGCGGACCTTGAAAAATCACTTATTGAGGATATTATAGGAAAAACAAAAATATTAAAAAATCTTAAAATGCAATTGGGAATAGATTATTGATGTATGTTTGTGCATCATGAGCTCTAAATAATTGTTTTTTACATTAATTGTCTGTACCATATACTATATGAATTATATTAAAAAGATTATTCTTATTTTTGTTATCTGGCGAATACTTTTATTCTTGCCTCTCGTGTATGCACAAAAATACATTCCACTACAGCATGACTCCATCCAATATACTCTTTGGGCATATGTAAGACCATATTCTCCTGTAAGTAGTTTTTTGCTTTATCCTTGGGCTAATTTTGATGGAGTACATTATTTGACAATTGCAAATTATGGAAGTTACGAACATGGTTCTGATGGCAGATTTTTCCCATTATATCCTTTTCTCGTACACGCATTGACTTTAGCATTTGGAAAAGTTGCGATTTTTGGTTCTGTGGTATTTTTTACATCATTTCTTGTCTCAAATATTGCATTCTTATTAGGTCTTATTATGTTGTATAAGCTAATTGTTTTGGATTTTTCAGAAAAGATTGCATTTCAAACTATTTTGCTTTTATTATTTTTTCCTACATCTTTTTTCTTTGGAAGTATCTATTCTGAAAGTCTTTTCTTACTCTTAACAGTATTAATTTTTTATTTTTTAAAAAAGAAAAAATTCTTTTTTGCGACTATTCTTTCTATGGCTCTTTTAGTAACAAGGGTTGTAGGAATTGCAATTATTCCAATTCTCATCTGGGAAATAATTTATATAGACAGAAAAATATTTCATAGTTTTCAAAAAAATAAATTACACATTCTAAAAAATATTGGTCTTATTGCATTAACCCCATTAGCATTGTTAGGTTTTATTTGGGTAAACCAACATTATTGGGGAGATCCTTTTTTCTTTATCCATGCACAAGAGCATGTTGTAACAGGAAGAACAGCTGGACTTATTTTGTTTCCACAAACCATGTTTCGATATGTAAAGATTTTAGTATCTGTTCCATATTCCCATTTTGATTGGTGGATATCCTTATTAGAGTTTTCAAGTTTTATTTTTACCGCTGTTTTATTAATATACGCGTACATAAAAAGAATTCCCTTGTCATATTTTATATTTAGTCTTCTTTGCTTTTTATTACCAACTCAATCTGGAACATTTAGTGGACTACCAAGATATACCATGATTTTATTCCCAATTTTTATTACGTTCGCATTAATAAAAAATAAATATATAAAAATTGCATACTATATAGTTGGTGCTATAACAATGTTTTTCTTAATAGCATTCTTTTCAAAAGGATATTATATTGCCTAATTTACTTGATCTCCTACCAAAACGGTTGTACACTTTTGATGTGATACGAAAAATTATTTATTTATTTTTTGCTATTGCACTACTTTTTATTGGCGCATTATTTTTATTTCCTAAAACATCGTTTCAAAAGAATTCTCTTATTTTCAAAATACCAACAGTTACCCCTAATCCTGCAACACTGGAACCATTAAGTATTATTTCTATGCGACAAAAATTGTATCCTGGAAGTGACATAACAATTGAAGAAACACTAAATCCTGGGACAAACTATAATCGTTATATTGCTTCCTACATTTCTGATGGCTTAAAAATTTATGGTCTTTTAACAGTTCCCACAGGCACGCAACCAAAAGGGGGATGGCCTGCAATAATTTTTAACCATGGATATATTCCACCAGAACAGTACAATCCTACAGAACGCTATATTGCATATACAGATGCATTTTCAAGAAATGGATATGTTCTTTTTAAACCAGATTATAGAGGAAATGGAAATTCTCAGGGAAATCCTGAAGGAGCATATTATTCACCTGCATATGCAACAGACGTCTTAAATGCACTTTCTTCTGTTAAAAAATTATCATACGTAAATCCAGAAAGAATTGGCATGTGGGGACACTCCATGGGAGGCAACATAACTCTTAGAGATATCATTGTTAATACAAAGGATATTAAAGCAGCAGTAATTTGGGGAGGAGTGGTGGGATCATATAATGACTTAATGCACAATTGGCAACGAAAAGTTCCTTATGTGCCTTCACCCAAAGAATTAACAAATAGAAATATGTATAGGCAAGCTCTTTTAAACAAATATGGAGA
>JAKAEF010000090.1 GCA_021820025.1 bacterium
GCGTTGAAGTTTCAAATGAAATACCAACTAAAATAATAGAAATATATGCAGCCCAGACGGTAGGACTAAAAGCAAAAAAAGATGATTCTTTTTGTGCATGAGGGATCAAAAAAGGAATAAGAATTAGAAATGTTGCAAAACCAATCCCTGGATATAAAAAACTTCCAAGTTTCGGCATCCAGGTAAGAAAATTTGGCAGTTCTCCAAAAAGAGAAAAAACTATAAACGTAATCCCTAAAATTGGCCCAATTGGCTCTAATCCTAATTGTTTAAGTTGAGGAATCCAAATAGGAAGAGCAACAACAAAAAGGCCAATAAGTATTTTTAGTATCTTTGAGACATTTTTCATTTACATGATTTGTCTATTGTACAAAATTTTTAAAATTTGCAAAAGTGAAAGATTGTTGACAGCAGTAACATTTTTTAGTTAACTAATAAAGATGAACAAAAAGCTTTTAGTTTGGGGAAGTGTTTTCTTGGGAATTATTTTTATAATAATTGCTTTTATGTACTTTATAACTCCTGTTAACCATTTACCTCATTTTTTCCCGGGCTTTGATGCTCATCTTACCAAAACACACTACAAACACGGTCTTGGTGCATTCATTTTAGGATTAGGATTATTTATTTTAGCTTGGTTTCAAAGCGGTAAGAAAAAGTCATCGAAATAAAAAGACTACAGATAAAATTACTCCTACCAGAGTACAATAAATTGCAAACGGCGTTAATTTTTTAGTCTGGAAGTACTTTGTTAAAAACTTTACAGAAAAATATGCTGCCACCCCCGAAGCAATTGAACCCAAAATAATTGGTCCTAGTACAACTGCTTCTTGTTTGGTGGCAAGTTCTGGAAGTTTTAAAACAGCAGCTGCCCCAATTACCGGAGTAGCAAGTAAAAACGAGAATCGTGCCGCATCTTCATGAGAAAGGCCAACAAGTAAGCTTCCTGTTATAGTGGAACCTGTTCTGGAAAATCCGGGAATAAGGGCAATACATTGCATGACTCCGACTTTAATGGATTGCACAAAAGATAGTTTTGCTATTCGACTATCGCTTCCTTTTTCCGTTTGCTCTTTGGCTCTTTTTCGCAGAATTTCTGCACCAAAAAGCATAAGACCATTTAAAATAAGCATAAGTGCAACAAATTTTGGCTGTGCAAAAAGATCTTTTAATAATTGATCAAATAATAGCCCCAAAATTCCAGCTGGAACGGTTCCAACAACCAAAAGCCAACCCAACTTAGCATCTGCATCGGATTCTTTAATCTCTCGTTCTGTAAGTGATCTAAAAATACCTTTAATAATTCTCGTCCAATCGTTAAAAAAGAACAAAAATAAAACAAGCGCTGTTGCAGTATGTGTTGCAACTAAGAATGTTAAGAAAAAGGGATCATTCTGATTAATATTCCATCCAAATATTTTTGGTAAAACAACGCTGTGTCCTAGACTAGAAACAGGAAAAAGTTCACTAACTCCTTGAACAAGACCAAAAATAATCGCCTGAAAGTATGTTAGCATTACTAGTATTATAGAAATTTAAATAGATTCTTGCAATGTGTCGCAAGTTAAAGTTTTTATTTACCGTTGTTCCAATGGTATAATGCTTGCACTCTTTATGAAGTATGACATTGTTATTGTTGGAGCCGGAATTTCTGGAGCTACCCTTGCCGAAAGATTTGCAAATACTTTACAGAAAAAGGTTCTTATTATAGAAAAAAGAGATCATATTGGAGGCAACTGCTTTGATTATTATAATACTGACGGAATTCTGGTCTCAAAATACGGTGCTCATCTGTTTCATACCTCCTATAAAGACATTTGGGAGTATGTACAACGATTTTCTCAATGGATTCCATACAAACACAAGGTTTTGGCAAAAGTAGATGGGAAACTGGTTCCTGTGCCTGTGAATATAACTACTGTAAACCTGCTCTTTAATCTTTCATTAAAGACTGAGAAAGAAATGATAGAGTGGCTTTCTAAAAACCGGATAAATATAAAAGATCCAAAAAACAGCAAAGAAGCAGCTTTAGCAAGTGTTGGGGAAGCATTATATAAGAAAATTTTTGAAAATTATACAAAAAAACAATGGGAGAAAGATCCTGAGGAATTAGATGCAGAGGTTTTAAACAGAATTCCTGTTAGGACAACATTTGAAGAGGGTTATTTTTCTGATACCTACCAGGCACAGCCTAAAGACGGATATACAAAGCTTTTTGAAAACATGCTTACGAATAAAAATATTACTATCAAGCTAAATACTGATTATTTTGCTATAAAAGACTCTTTACAATTTGACATGCTTTTTTATACAGGACCAATAGATCAATTCTTTTCATACAATACAGGAGAAAAATTGGAATATAGATCATTAAAATTTGTTGAAGAAACATTGGATATGGAATATTTTCAAGAAAATTCCGTTATTAATTATCCAAATGAAGAAAAATTTACAAGAATTGTTGAATATAAGCATATAACCGGTCAAAAACATCCCAAAACAACAATTGTTAAAGAATACCCTTCTTCCGTAGGGGAGCCATATTATCCAATTCCAAGTAAAAGAAATAAAGAGATTTATGAAAAATATAAAAAAGAAGCTTTAGCATTAGAAAAACAGCAAATCTATTTTGTTGGAAGATTAGCAAATTATAAATATTTTAATATGGATCAGGCGTTTAAAAATGCTCTGGACTTATTTGCTTATTTGATGGAAAATAAACATATCAAGTGATTATATGAAGCACAAACTACCACAAATAGCTGTCGTCATCCCGGCTTTTAACGAAGAAAAATACCTTCCAAAATGTCTTAAGGCATTGCAAAATCAAAATTATCCAAAAAATCTTTACAATATTTTGGTTGTAAATAATAATTCTACAGATCATACAGCTGAAATTGCCAAAAAGTTTGGTGCGAGAGTATTAAAAGAAGAAAAACAGGGGCATGTGTATAGTTTAAACACAGGGCTTTTACATGCAAAAGGAGATATTATAGCTGTAACAGATGCGGATACAGTTGTCACTAAAGATTGGTTATTCAAGCTGTCACAGATATTTGAAGACAAGACAGTAGTGGGTGTTACTGGTTCTATAAAACTAGATATTGAATCAAAGCTCTTTAATGCTTTTATTACCAAATTATATAATCTCTTTTTAACCATTAACTTTTCTTGTAATAAACCACATACTGCTGGACCTAACATGGCAATTAGAAAAAGCATTTTTATTAATAAACTTAAATGTGTAGATACTAGGTATAAAATTAGTGGAGATGTAGAAATAGGAATGAGGCTAAGAAAACACGGCAAAGTAAAATTTGCAAAATCTCTTACAGTTACTACCTCTTCCAGGCGATTTAAAAGTGATTTTTGGGGTTTTACCAGAGATTTTTTAAAATACTCTGTTGCATATGTTTGTGCTATTTGGCTGCAAAGGCCTCCAACTGGACATTTACTTCCAATTCGTTAATAAAGAAAATTAAGTACTAAAAAATACCTATTTATCTTGCAATTCTATTGCTATTGTGTGATCTGTTTTTTTACTTAACAGCAAAATACCAAAAAACATTGGGACAAACGCTAGCAATTGCCAGATTGTTGGATGTGTTTTTATAAAAATCCAGGCAAAGGTAAGGGTTAACAGAGGAGAAATGCTCTCAAGAGCAACTGCTTTGGTAACACTTATTCTATGAATTCCTTCGAGCCAAAATATTTTGGACAAGCCTAAAATGAGCATACCGTTTACAATAAATACCCACCAAGAATCCTGAATATGTTGCCAAGAGAAAGGTACTTTAAGTAATAAAGAAAGCATAAATATAGTTATAGAGCTTACAAAACAACGAATAAATAAAATTCCCTCACTGCTCGTTGTTTTTCTTGCTTTTTGTTGAAAAAAATTACCAAAAGGAGCAAAAAATGCTGCCGCCATGACAAAAAAATCACCTATTTGCGGCTTTTCAATATTGGGATATAAAACAACAAGTGCTCCTAAGACCATTAAAATGGCACCAAAAATATGTGCTTTTGGAATAAAATCTTTTTTAAATACATGAAAAAGCAGAAAGCTAAAAAAAACTTCCGTTAAAGCTACAATACTTGCATTGCCTGGACTGGTTTTTGTAAGACCGAGAAAATAAAATACATAATAAAGGATACCAATAAAAAATGTTGCATATAAGATATCTTTAAATGAAGAGACATTTGCTATTTCTTTCCATTTCTTTTTAATTGTTAATATAACACTAAAAAAAAGAGCAGCAAACATCATACTCAATGAAAGTGAAATAAGAGGAGAAAGTTTAGAATAAGAAAGAACAGTAATAACAGGAAAAAGTCCCCA
>JAKAEF010000091.1 GCA_021820025.1 bacterium
TCAAGCCAAAATCCGTAACCATACTTTACAAAAAGTACCATATATGGGTATAATAGGGGATAAGGAAGTGGCTCCAAACGCCCTTTCTGTGAGAACAAGAGAAGGAAACGACTTAGGTTCTCAAGATTTAGATAAATTTTTAGATTCATTAATTAACGACATTGATAAAAAGGTTTAACAATCATACAGGAAAATTGTACAGGGTTAATAACCAAATAGGAGCTGCCCAAATCAGAGTCTTAGACTCAGAAGGCAAGCAAGTTGGGGTTTTTAGCCGGGAAGAAGCTCTGGCAAAAGCAAGAGAAGCAGAATTAGATTTAGTCGAAATTGCTTCACAAGCTACACCACCAGTTGCAAAATTGATTGATTTTAATAAATTTTTGTATCAAGAATCTAAAAAACGACAAGAAGAGAAGAAAAAAGCAAAGGTATCAGAGACAAAAGAAGTAAGACTTGGCCCCTTTATGGGAGACAATGATCTTCAAGTCATGATAACCAGAGCAAGAGGCTTTTTGGAAGACGGAGATAAAGTAAGGTTAATAGTCAAATTCATTGGTCGACAAGTTATACGACCACAATTTGGACACCAAGTACTTAACAAAGTATTTGACGCCTTAAGCGATATCTCAAAAATTGATAGACAACCTAAATTAGAAGGCAAACAATTGATTGCAATTATTTCGCCTGAAAAGAAAAAACCAGGAGTACAACAATAATATGCCAAAACGAAGAGTAAAACGATCAGTAGCAAGAAGATTTAAAATTACCAAAACAGGTAAGGTTATGTTTGCTCATCAAAATCATGGGCATCACAAAATGCATAGATCAGGCAGCAGAAACAGACGAGGCAAAGAGCCAGGAGTTTTAGCTCCTGAGTTTGCTAAAAAAGTCAGGAAAATGCTTAGCTATGTCTAAAGGTAAAGAAAAAGCAAAGACCCGAAACATGAATTTTCGGGAAACAAAGTCCGAAAGAACGGCTACAAATTCGTACCGTAACTTTCATAAATCTATAAAAAGATTTTTTACAGATTTTAAGTTTAAAACAAAAAATAAATAAAATAATATGAGAGTAAAAAGAGGATTAGTATCACGAAGAAAACACAATAAATTGCTAAAATTAGCAGAAGGTTATCGTGGATCACGAAGCCGCTTAGTTAGAGTAGCAAAACAAGCTGTTTTACAAGCAGGCCAATATGCAATGCAAGGCCGAAAAAATAAAAAAAGAGATTTTAGAGCTCTTTGGATTACCAGAATTTCAGAAGCAGTAAAACCACAAGGAATTTCATACAGTGTTTTTATTAACAAGCTTAAAAAAGCAAATATTTCTTTAGACAGAAAAATTTTAAGTGATTTAGTTGTTAACGATCCAGAAACCTTTAAAGAATTGGTTGCAAAAGCTCAAAAAGCATAATGTAATTTGAGTCCTAGCAGCCTTAATCCCCACCAGGGGATTTTTTTATGCTAAAATAACACATGAACATGGAAGAAACATTAATAAAAATTAAAAATGAAGCGCTTTCTCTTATTTTAGAGGCTTCAGACATACCCCAACTTGAAGAGATAAAACTTCAGTTTTTAGGAAGAAATGGCAAACTAACAATAGCATTCAAAGATTTAACAAAACTCCCAATTGAAAAACGGCCAGAAATCGGAAAACTAGCAAATGAAATTAAAATAGTTTTAGAAGAAGCAATTGACGACAGAAAAAAACTTCTGAAAGAATCTGCTTCTCAAAAAGAAAGAGAAAATTTAGATGTTACCAATCCTGGTATTAAACCTCCACTTGGGCATTTGCATTTAATAACCCAAGCAATTTCAGAAATTACCAATATTTTTGAAAAAATTGGCATTACACGCGTTCGCTATCCAGAAATTGAATGGGATTATTATGCATTTACCGCCCTTAACTTCCCAGAAAATCACCCAGCTAGGGATGATTGGGAAACATTTTTTACCACAGAAGAAACTAACAATAAGCTTGGTCAAATTATTCTGACCCCCCATACATCTTCTGGACAGGTTAGAGAAATGGAAAAGGCAGTTAAACAAAGTCAAAAAACAGGAGATCCAATTTCTATTCGAATGTTAAACATTGCTAAATGCTATAGAAGACAATCAGATGTTTCTCACACACAAATGTTTCATCAATTTGAAGGTTTGGTTGTTGGAGAAAATATTTCTATTGTTCATTTAAAAGGAGTTTTAGATTATTTTGTAAAATCATATTTTGGAGAAAAGCGAGAATCAAGAATTAGACCATATCATTTTCAATTTACAGAGCCTTCTTTTGAAGTAGATGTAACTTGTGGAGTTTGTCTTGGAAAAGGGTGCAAATTATGTAAAGCAGGCTGGCTAGAAATGGGAGGAGCAGGAATGGTGCATCCAAATGTATTAAAATATGGCGGTATTGATCCTAAAAAATACACAGGCTTTGCCTTTGGTTGGGGAGTAGAAAGAGTATTAATGATGAAAGAAGGAATAGAAATAGACGACTTACGACTTTTGTATAGTAATAAATTAGAGTTTTTAGATCAGTTTTAATTTTAAAAAGGAAAGAGAGCAGTCGCGTTTTTAATGAAATTAAAATGGAGCTTTGCTTCAAGCGACGATGAGAGAAAACTTGGTTTTCTCTCAAAATTTCAAACGTATGGATATAAAAATTTTAGATTCACATTTACGAGAACATTTGCAAACAACGGCAAAACCAACAGAAATTGCCAAAGCTTTGTCATTGTCTAGTGCTTCTATTGAAAGAGTAGAACCATTTGGCAAAAATGATTTTGTCTATTCTATAGAAATAACAACAAATAGACCAGATATGGTTTCTGTACGAGGCATTGCAGAAGAAGCATCTGCTATTTTGCCAAGATTTGGTTTTACTGCAAAGCTACTGCCATTACCTATTATCAAAACAAAAAAAGCAACACCAAGTACATTTCCAATTACAATTAAAAATGATAAAACATTAGTCAGACGAGTTTTGGGAATAGTTTTAGAAGTAGAAAAAAAAGAATCCCCTCAATTTATTAAAGATAGACTAGAAGCAGCAGGAATTAGAAGTTTAAATAATTTAATAGATATTACCAATTATGTCATGCTAGAGATTGGTCACCCATGTCATGTATTCGATTTCGACAGGCTAACTACTAAAAAACTTATTATTAGACCGTCAAAAAAAGGAGAAAAAGTAATAACTTTAGATAATAAAGAGCATACACTCATGGGAGGAGACATTGTTGCCGATAACGGAAAAGGTGAAATTGTAGATTTACTTGGAGTTATGGGAACAGCCAACAGTGTAGTAACAGATAACACAAAAAAAATATTATTCTTCTTTGATAATAATGACCCTTGGAAAATTAGAAAAACTTCCATGGGACTTGCAATTAGGACCGAGGCAGCAGCATTAAACGAAAAAGGGGTTGATCCAGAATTAGCATTTGTAGCACTAGAAAGAGGAGTAAAATTATATAAAGAATTGGCAAATGCGACATTAATAAGTGACGTATTAGATATTTACGAAGATAAAATAAAACCATCTCCCATAACGGTAAATATTGAAAAAATTTCCAAAGTAATCGGTGTTGCAGTTTCAACAAAAGAAGCAGTAGACATATTAACCTCTCTTTCATTTACTGTTGTTAAGCAAGAAAAAACAATAAAAGTAACGCCACCATCTTGGCGAGTGCAAGATGTAACTATGGAAGAAGATGTAATAGAAGAAGTGGCAAGAATCTACGGATACCACAATATTCCAACAGAACTACCACCATTTACAAAGGCAGCATTTTATCACCAAAGTGCTAATCCATTTTATTGGGAAGAAAAAGTTAAAAACGCATTTAAATTCTGGGGATTTACCGAAGTCTATACATACTCTATGGTCTCTGCAAATATTTTGGACATGCCAATAGAAAATGCTGTTGCACTTAAAAATCCATTAGATGAAGATCATGTATACATGCGAACCAATTTGGCTAACAGTTTTGAAACTGTTTTAAGCCAAAATAGGGGAGTGGATAATGTACAAATTTTTGAGTTAGCAAATGTCTACCAAAAACAAACAAAAGAATTACCCAAAGAAACACAAAAATTAGCATTTTTACTTAAGGGGAAAATTAATGGAGAAAAAGTAAATTACTTTCATGCAAAAGGATTTTTAGAACAATTAGCAATAGAGTGCAATATAAAGCATCTAAAATTTGAAGAAT
>JAKAEF010000092.1 GCA_021820025.1 bacterium
CTGGTGGAGATGGAACAATAAATTCTATTACAAGTGCACTAATAAATAGAAAGAAAAAACCAAAGATTGCAGTATTACCTTTTGGTTTTGGAAATGCAATCTCTTATTGTTTGGGAGTAGAAACAATGCCTAAAGCAATAAATGTCTTAAAAAAACAACAAGAAACAATTGCAATAGATATTATGCAAACAAATATTACGGATAAACCACATGGAATGTTTAATATTAGTATGGGTTTTGATGCCCGGGTTGTATATAACAGAATGAAAGATAGATATATTGGATTTCGCTCGTATATTGTTTCTGCGGCAAAAAGTTTTATTACACATCCAGAAAAATTGCTTACCTTTACTGTTGATAATAAATTTGTTGTAAATGCGACTGCATCCTCTTTAGTAATTGCAAATAGTCCAATTATTGGACACAACTATGTTATTGCATCAGAGGCTCGATTGAATGACGGATTTTTAGATTGTACGTTATTCTCTTCAAAGTTTGCATATTTAACAAATCTAAGATTAAAAGGTTTTAAGCATCCATTATATTCGGAATTAGGAAAAGTTCATTTTAAAGCAAAATCAATTAGAATTGACGGAGATCCATTTATTCAAATTGATGGAGATCCGTTTGTACGTCAAGATGGAATTGAAATATCTGTTAAACCATCTGCAATTCATTTCTTAAGAAATGATATAAATAAAATAGACGCAATTTATAAACCATTTATTTTATGATAAAAGATATTCTTTTTTCTCTTTGGTTTTTTCTTCCGGCGGGTTTTGCCAACATGGCTCCAATTTTTGCAGCAAGAATTCCTTTTCTGCATAACTACTCATATCCCTTAGATTGTTATAAAAAAATGAATAACAAAAGAATTTTAGGAGATCATAAAACGATTAGAGGAATAATAAGTGGAATAATCATTGGCATTATCATGGTTTATTTCCAGCAATATTTGTATAACCATTTTGTATTTTTTAAATCTATTTCAATAATTAATTATACTCAAATAAATATTTTTTTATTTGGATTTTTACTTGGATTTGGAGCATTATTCGGTGATGCAGTTAAAAGTTTTTTTAAAAGACAATTTGCAATTTCTGAAGGAAAGAGCTGGTTATTTTTTGATCAATTAGACTATATAATAGGTGCAATAGTATTTAGTTTATTTTATATCCGCTTAACACTATTTATATATATGCTTGCAATAATTCTTTGGTTTTTACTGCATGTTATTGTAAGTTTTATTGGTTTTCTGATGGGGTTAAAAAGATCAGCTATTTAAAATAAGACCAGACGTTAGTGATTAATTTCGCTTCAGATGTTAGTGATCCACCTTTTGGTAAATACAAACCAATTGTTCTTTTCCATTCAAGTGATAATTCTTGAATAAATAATCTTTTTTCTTTAATTTCATTTTGAACAAAATTTTTAGGAAGTAATGCAACACCAATTCCATTAAGTGCTAACTCTTTCATAAAAGATGTGCTAGTAGATTGAGCAACGATTATTGGATTAATATTATTTTTCTGAAATGTATTATCTATATAATTTCTTGTTTCAGAATTACTATTATATAGAATAAACGGAATTTCTTTTATATTATTATCCCATTCTTTACTAGAAACTGGGACCAATACCTCTTCGGCTGTAAACATAAGATTTGCTTCAGATATTTGTTTATTCTGTATATTTACTACACAAATACATATATCTAATAATCCTTGCTTTACATATTGCTGCAATTTTTTTGATGAATCGATTATCATTTCAAAATGTATAGTGTCTTTTTTGCTAAAAAAAGAAGCAAGTTTTAGTGCAGCATTATCAAACATACCAATAGTTATAATTTCTTTTTTGTAGTTTCTTTTAGATGGGTCTTTCATATTTTCCCAAAGAGATAAAACTTTTTTGGCTGTTGCATAAACTGCCATTCCATCGGGAGTAATAATAAGCTGTTTTGTGTTTCTTTTGATAAGTTTAGTATCTAGTTCTTTCTCAAGTCTTTTTAAAGACAAGGATAAAGCAGGTTGTGTAATAAATAGCTTTTCAGCCGCTTTAGTAATTGAGTTTTCCTCTATAACTGTAATAAATCTTTTTAATTCCTCAATCATAAATAATATTTATATATTATAACATTTATTAATTTTACTTTCACAGTTTGATTTTCTATACTAATCTCTATGGATAAGAAAATCAAAATTGCTATTGTAGGTATTGGAAATTGTGCCTCATCCTTGGTCCAAGGTTTTACCTATTACAAAAACGCAGGTGAAGATCAAAAAATTGTTGGTCTTATGCATACTGTTTTAGGAGGATATAAAATTTCAGATATAGAGGTAGTTGCAGCCTTTGATGTAAACAAAACAAAAGTAGGAAAAGATTTAGCAGAGGCAATATATGCAGAACCAAACAATACAGAAGTTTTTGCAAAGGTAGAAAAAACAGGTATTATTGTTCAAAACGCTCCGGTAATGGATGGAATTGGTGAATATTTAAAAGATGTTATTACTCCAAGTGATACCACAATCGCAGACCCAATTGAAACTTTAAAGCAATCAGGAGCAGAAATTTTAATTAATTACTTACCAGTTGGAAGTCAAAAAGCAGTTGAATATTGGGCAGATGTTTGTTTAAAAGCGCATGTCGCAATGGTTAACTGCATTCCTGTTTTTATTGCATCCAATAAAGAATGGGCACAAAAATTTACCGATGCAGGAGTACCTATAATTGGTGATGATATTAAATCTCAAGTTGGTGCAACTATTGTTCATAGAACCTTAACAAATCTCTTCTTAGATAGAGGAATGCCAATTGATAGAACATATCAATTAAACGTTGGAGGAAATACGGATTTTCAAAACATGTTAGAGCGAGGGAGATTGCAATCAAAAAAAATTTCAAAAACTCAGTCCGTAACCTCTCAGGTAAAACTTCACGGAGAAGAAATTGATGCAAAAAACGTTTATATTGGTCCTAGTGATTATGTTGCATGGCTTACCGATAATAAAGTCGCCTTTATTAGAATAGAAAGTAGACATTTTGGAGATGTTCCAATGAATATTGAATTAAGGCTTTCTGTTGAAGATTCTCCAAATTCAGCAGGAATTGTTGTGGATGCAATTAGGCTTGCAAAGCTTGCATTAAATAATAAAGTAGGTGGTCCATTAGAAAGTCCATCTTCTTATTTAATGAAATCTCCACCGGTACAATTTACCGATGCTCAGGCAAAACAAAACGTAGAAGAATTCATTCAAAAATACGGTTTAAAGTAAACTTCGTGTATAATACTTCTAGTGAGAAAGCAATATAAAGATACTTCCTGGCAAAAAAGTAGTAACTGGTACAATAAATTAGTTGGAGATAAGGGTCATTTCTATCATCAACAAATTGTTATTCCAGGAGTTATTAATTTACTTAAAATTGATTCTAATAGTTCAATTTTAGATATTGGATGTGGTCAGGGCGTTTTGGCAAAGCAATTTCCCAAAAATGAATATTTTGGTATAGATTTATCCTCAAATCTTATAAATATTGCCCGTCAGCAAGACAAAAATTCAAAGCACCAATATGCAATTCAAGATGCTACAAAACCATTTTCCCAAGAAACTAAATATTCACATGCAGCAGCAATTCTTTCTTTACAAAATATGGAAAATCAAGATGATGCAATTAAGAATGTTTCAAATAATGTAATAAAAAACGGAAAATTTGTTATTGTTTTAAATCATCCTGCATTTAGAATTCCTAGACAGTCTGGTTGGGGAGTTGCAGAAAATAAAGTGCAATACAGATATATAAATATGTATATGTCTTTTCTTAAAATTCCAATAAATATGCATCCTGGAGAAAAGCAATCAGAAGTTACTTGGTCTTTTCACTATCCACTATCTTATTACGCAAAATCATTACAACAATCAGGCTTTTTTATTGAAACGATAGAAGAGTGGACTTCTTCCAAAGAAAGTGTAGGAAAAATGGCAAAATCTGAAAATAGGTCACGTAGTGAAATTCCTCTTTTTCTAGTTATTCTCGCAAAAAAAATCTAGCTTCAATTTTGTGATTCAACTTGATTCAATAAGAATCGTAAGTGAATCAAGTCTATTTTAGTAAAATGTTTTAGCATGTGATTTAGGTCACAAGGTGTAAATTA
>JAKAEF010000093.1 GCA_021820025.1 bacterium
TACATGGTTTATTTTCGCAGATGTTGTTATGTATCCTGACAAAGTGGGTTGTATGTGCGGTAAGCCAAAAGAAGATCGAATACATAAACCCATACGAGTAGATCAATTTTAATAAAAATATGAGCAAACAGATTTATAAAACACTAAGACAGTACAGTAAGTACACAGAAACATCCTACAAGAAGCTAAAACACGCTTGGGATAAATCAAGCAAGGAAGAACAAGAAGAAGTATTACCTTCCATCAAAAGGGTCATTGAGGAGGCAAAAAAGCATAATGTAGAATTGGACAAAAAAGAAAAGGAGGAACATGACAAAAAAGCAAATAATAAATAGAGTTACATACTGGCAAAATAAATTAGGTCTTAGTAATTGGAGAATTAAAGTAACTTTCCAAAATTTCAAAAGACTAGCAGATGACGATAAATACGCTGCTATTGCAAAAACAGAAAGTAATCCTACTTACCTACTTGCAGACATATATTTCAAGATTGAATACCTAGACGTAGTTGACGATCCGGCAATAGTCCATGAGCTTCTACATTTAGTTTTAGGGGACATTGTTAGCTATTTTGTCAGCAACTCCAAAGACTTACAAGAAGATCCAGCTTGGACAAATTATTTTGAGGAGAAAACAGTAGCGACGCTAGAAAGAATAATAACCAGAATAAACAAACTATGAAATTGATGTCCTTGCTAAATAGATTTTTCCGTATCAATCAAGGCTATGGCGATATTAACCACTTACAAAAAGACATCATGCTAATAATTATCCATTGGGTAAAAACAAAAAAAACGCCAGTACCTAGAGCCTACGTTATGAAAGAGGCAATAAAACAGGAAAAACTAGGGAGAAAAACAATTGAGGCTTCGCTTAGAGTTTTAGAAGTAAAAGGATACATAAGACGCGCAATTGTAGTAAGCACAAAAACGTATTATGTGCAGCTAAGGAGTGTGAGCGAATGAGTAAAAAAGATTATAAAAAAGGACAAATTGATTTATTTCATAGACTGTGGGATGCAAGTTTAGGAGCAACTAAAGACCCATTCAAGATTTTTGGTTTATTGGTTGATGAAATGATGAAAGTCAAAGAGGAATTAGGCATAGATGAAGGAGTGGGGAAAAACTAATGATAAAAGTATACGAAAATATCTATGTAGGTGGGGCAAGAGCAAAAGGATTACTTAAAATAAGTGAATATTCATTAGTTTGTGTTTCGAGTAAGATTCACTATCAACTGCATGGCTGGACAAAAGGATTTTCATATCAGAACAATCCTTGCTATCTAACTTGCCCTAAAGATGGTTTTCTTTCTGTTAATTGGGTAGATGCTGCTGCAAGGTTCTACAATTGGCAAGGTAAAGGAGTTGCAACCTTTATAGAGGTATTAGACTTTATTGATGAAGAGCTTAAAAAAGGGAAGAAAATGTATATTTATTGCGATCAAGGAATATCCAGAAGTCCAAGCGTAGCACTCCTCTATTTAGCAAAAAGACTGCATATCATACCAGATACTTCTTTTGAAGAAGCAAGAGAAAATTTTTTGCTATTGTACCCTATGTATAGTCCGGGTGGCATTGCCGATTTTATAAAGGAGAATTGGGAGGTGATTAAATAAAATGGACAAACCAGACTTAAAAGTAGAGCTTCGATTGAAAAACGTAGTGTATAAATGTGGGCTTGAGGATAAATTTTATAACATTCTCTTGATGCCAGCGTATGCAGTTGGATTTTTCAAACAACTTGCGCCAGATTCAGCAGGAAATATACAAATGGCAATTACGGATTTGATTATCTGTGAAAACTGCTACAACGACAATAAAGGGAAGGGGCTTATGTTTAAAGACCCTTCTAAAATTATTATTCCTGAAATGAAAGCACCAAGTCTAAAGAATTTGGTAAATCGAGAGGGGGTGAATTAACATGGCAAAGAAAATGACAGCAAAGCAGAAGAAATACTTTGGTAAAGGACATGCAGCAGTAAAAAGCGGTGGCAAGAAAGCAACTAAAAAAGGAGCGAGTAAAATGCCAATGAAAAACGGCAAACCGGCATTTCTTTCTAAAGGAAAAAAGAAAACAAAAAAGATGTAATTATCTTTGACTAGCCTAGACTAAGCTAGGCTTGTTTAAGGGAATTATTGGGGCTTTCTTTCTCCGAGTTTTATTTTTCTCCTCATATACACTTTTTGTGCTGGCTCTCCAGGATACGATCTTTGCATCTCACTTGGGGGAAATCTCCTTTTGTCTTTTGCTAGTTTCTCCTTCATTGCCTCTCCTAAATCAAATCCAGTAAGAATAGCAATATCTAATAAAAGGTGTACTACGTCTGCTGTCTCTTCTCTAACTGCCTGTAATCTCTCAGGTGTTTTTTCATTTCTCGCATAATCTGTGTATGCAACCAAAAACTCCCCGACTTCTTCGAGGAGTTTTAATGAAATAAGCTCAGGTGTTTTAGTTTCCTGAAATACAGGAATACTCTCAACAAATTGTCTCCTGGCTTCCTGATGCTCATTCATTTAGTAGTTAGGTACTTCTTTTTTAACAAAATACCATACAAACGTAACTATTCCTGATGGAATACCTACAGCTAGTAAAACTACTGGCATATTGGCTACGATATAGCTAAATACTGCATGTGGCACTCCTGGTACTGTCCAAACTGCAATAAATAAACCTACCATTGCTTGAACTACTGTTCGTAATGCTTTCGCTGTTGCACTATCTTTACTTGGTAATCTCATAATTTCACCTCCTTGTCTTTGGCTTTTTTTTAGCCGGCACAAATACTTCAATAACTTTCCCCTTTTTTGTTGTCTCAAGTTTTATTCGTACCATTCCTTTAGGTACTTCATGCCCCTCACTACTCATGCAAGACCCACTTTCTGCAATGCTCGTTTAATAAACTCATTTACCAATATCCTAGTTTTGACAGTTTTATAGCTTGTTCCTGAAAGTCCCGATATTGTTTTGTTGAGTGAATTGATCTGATTATGCAGTCCTGTAATGTCTGTATTTGCTTGCTCTAATTCCTTCTGGCACTGTGGTAGCTGTTCTGCTATTGGTGTTTTGCTATCAAGAGAGGTCTGTAGGTCTTTAATCTGTCCTTCCTGAGAAGCAACCTTAGTATTGAGTCCTGAAATCTGTGTATCCTTATCTTTTATAATTTGGTTGAGGTTATCTATTGTTGTTGACTGTTGATCGCATTTTGTTACCAGCTCATCATGCTGTGCGAGGCATACTTGTAATGGATCGGTTGAGGGCGTAGTAGGAATCGTACCTTTAGGAATCATCCAACCAACACACGCATCATAGGTATATTCCTTCATTTTCGGTGTTCCCCCTTCTGGATCATTTTGCTCAAAAAGTCTTAACGTATTTCCGTCAGATCCTACAGAAATGCCGGTATGCCCTGCGTATGTTCCATCTGCAAGCAATCCATAAGGTTTACCAAGCACAACTACTGCACCATCTGGGGGAAATTGTGTAGCGTCTCCTATTTTGTTATAGACAATGGTAAAAGAATTAGGATCAGCGTCATTGAGTAGGTCTATTGCATTTCCCCATGTATGAGGTAAGCCAAGATTATCAGTCCAAACTTCGATTAAACCAACGCATTGACCTACGTTTTGAGGCGTATCGCCAATATTTGGCTTTCCTGTGTTTTGGGTTACAAAATCCTGAATTGTCAACATATTATCTTCTAAACCAAACAGCAACTATGCCGATAACTGCGCTAGTAAGAAAAGATATTGCTGCATTTATTCCGCCTTGTCTTGCTTGTTTATCTTCGACCTCTCTAATCCTCTTATCTTGGTCTTTAAATTGGTCATCAAATTTATCTTCTAACCTATTTACTACTGTATAGACATCTTGTAATGTTATTTTTGCGCTTCCCATAGTTATTTTTTGTTAGCTATGTAATTGTGTACTCTTTGCCAATAAGTAGTAAATGCTGCTGCACGTTCTAGGGAGTGTTCTATATCAAAGAAGTTATCCTCAAGCTCTGCGGTTCCTGTAAAGTTATAAGAACCTGAACCAACAATTGCATCATCAACAATCGCTACTTTCAAGTGCATGATTTTACCCTTGTCTGATGTACCAATAACCATAGGAACGCCAGCCTGTTTGAGTTGGGTAAC
>JAKAEF010000094.1 GCA_021820025.1 bacterium
GAGAAAACGACAGACACTTGCAAGAGTGCGAGGATCAAGAACCAGGAAAAATGTGTATCTGTGACGAGCTAATCGAAAAATGGGAGTCAATGCTCTTATACAACCAAGAAGTAAATGGAGTTATTAGGGAGGCAATAAAACTATAGAAAGGGGGTGAAAATAAATATGAATACAAACATACATGATGTAGTAAGAGTTGAAATAGATCCGATACACGCTTTAGACGAGAATGGATGTTCAGCAAGACACATCACAGTAACAACAAAGGAAGGTATGAGATTGGATTTTACACTTTTTGCAGAAAGCAAAGAGGCATTGGAAATCGAAACTCAGAAAGTAGTGAAAATTTAGTCCTTACGGGTTGGCTCGTATTCGTAAGGACACGAACCAGCCAGCAAGTATTAAAAAATATGAATAATCAACTAACAACACAAAAAGATATAAAAACATACTTCTCAAATGAGATTGTAAAAAAGAGATTTGAAGAAGTGTTAGGTAAAAAGGCACAAGGCTTTATGGTATCAGTCCTTTCATTAACTGGACAAAATACAGCACTTGCAGAAGCAGAGCCAGTAAGCGTAGTCAATGCTGCAATGATCGCTGCAACACTGGATTTACCAATAAATCCAAACTTAGGATTTGCTTATATCATTCCCTACAAAGGTCAAGCGCAGTTTCAGATGGGCTACAAAGGCTTTATACAGCTTGCAATGCGTAGCGGAATGTATAAAACAATCAATGTAACAGACGTAAAAGAAGGGGAATTAAAATCTTTTGATAGATTATCCGGGGAAATGCAATTTATGTGGATAGAAGATCCAAAAGAAAGAGAAAAAGCGTCAACAATTGGATATGTTGCCTACTACAAATTACTAAATGGGTTTGAAAAAACCTACTACATGACTACAGACGAGTTAAAAAAGCATGGTATTAAATTTTCTCAAACAATGAAAAAAGGCTATGGCCTATGGGTTGATGACTTTGAAGCAATGAGCAGAAAAACAGTCATTAAATTACTTCTTTCTAAGTTTGCACCACTGAGTACGCAAATGCAAAAAGCTATCCTTGCAGATCAGGCAGTAATAAACGGAGAAGATGATTACAAATATGTAGACAACGAGAAATTATTGCCGGAAGAAGTAGCAGCAGAAAAAGAAAGAGAAAAGATCAAAAAACATATTGAAAACGCAAAAACAATTGAAGAACTAAAACAGCTTGATCCCGAAAATATAAACGACAAAGAGTTATTCGATCTCTACGACATAAAGAAAAAAGAGCTAGAAAATGCACCGAAAGGAGAGGTTACAAAACCTAAATAATTATGGATTTTTCAACTTACAAATTCAGATGTCATGGGCTAGGTAACTTATTGGTCGATCCAAGAAGTAAGACTGAACCCCTGAGCGAAACAACAAAAACCTACCTCAAAGAGTTGTGGATACAAGAGATGTTTGGAAGAGAAAAGATTATCTCCACTAAATACATGGCAAAAGGCATCTCTTGTGAAACAGACAGTGTTCAACTGGTCGAGAAAGTACTCAACAAAACATACTTCAAAAATCAGAAAGAGTTTACCAATGACCTTCTTGCCGGTATTCCCGATGTAATAGACAGTGAGTTTGTTCTAGACATTAAAACATCATGGGATATATGGACATTCGCTGCAGTTGACGAGGATAGTGCAAGAAAGGCGTATTATGGTCAATTGCTTGGATATATGCTCCTAACCGGAAAAACAAAAGCAAAACTTGCCTACTGCCTCACCAATACACCAGAGGATCAGATTAGCTATGAAATGTACAAGCTCAAAGTATCCGGCGCTATCAAAGATGACAACGAGGAAGAAGAAGCAAAAGCACGATCTAACTTTATTTTTGATGACATTGCACAAGAAAAAAGAGTAAAGATTTATGACTTCGAGATAGACGAAGAAATTGTCAACAAGTTGACAGAACGCATAAGACTTTCTAGGGAGTACATGAGTACCCTTAGTTTGTAGACGCTAAATCAAGCCTGCTGTGCGCGTGCGCGTCTTGGTAGAACAAATAAACAAAATCTGCCAACTGGCATAGGATCGAAAGATCGATAAATTTGAAGCTATGAACTTGATAATTAAATTTTTATTGTCTGCAATAATCGCATGGATAATTTTTAGGGTTATCAGAACTCTTAGATCACTTTCTAAAGACAACTGGAAACTGCTTAAACAACTGTACCAAGAGTCAAAGGAGATTGCAGAAAGGATAGAAGATGATAACACTAAATAGACAACAAACAATAATTTTACAAGCACTCAGACAAGCTGGGAGCATGGGCGTCAACTCATACGATTTACGCTTCAAGTTTCATCTTATCCAAGCTCCTGTTCGGGTCAAAGAGCTAAAAGAAAAAGGCTTCCTCATTATCGCCAGAGACAAAAAAGACAGGTCTGTTGATTATATCCTCATGCAAGAGCCGGAAGAAAATAAGGTTGAGCTTCACTCAGACAAGAAAAAAGAGGAAAAGACACAGCCAAAGTACGAATTTATTGGAGATGTAGCGTATTTAGTAAGCAATAGACCGGCACAACCAACACAGGAGGGATTATTTTAATGGAAAATTTACCAACAATCTACGGAGTTGTCATAGTAATTATTATCTTTATTGCAATCCCACTTGATAATTTTTTTCTAGCGTGGGGGGCAATCTTTTTTGGAGTCTTATTGCCAGTACTAATTTATTTACTAATCGGAACACACATTCATATATTTATTTATTAAAAATGAAAACACGCATTTTACATACAAAAATTTGGGACGATGATTTTTTCGTCAATCTGACTGAGCAACAGCAAAACCTTTTCATCTACCTTATGACAAACGGAGACATAGGTCTAACAGGTATTTATGAGCTAAGTGATAGAAAGATACGTTTTTACAGAAACATCTCTCAGAATGACCTAGACAAAGCCAAAATGCTATTTGAGGGAGCAGGTAAAATTGCCTTCAAAGATGGCTGGGTGTATGTCCTCAATGCACAAAAATATGGCGGTTATTATAGCTCAAAATTAAATGAGCCTATCTTAAAAGAATTAAAAGCTATTCCTGTTAAAGTATTGGAACATTTCAGAGATTATGCCTTCAAATATAGTGTATCGATACCCTATCAATACACTACCGATACTACCATAAACCATAAACCAGAAATCATAAATGATAAATCAGAAACCATAAATCAGGGAGGGTATAAGAAGTTTTTGGCAGCAAAAGAAGAGTTGACCAGATTGAAAGGAGTACATTAGATGCTTTGTTATTACCACAAGGATTACTTGGGAAAAGAAATTGAAATCGGCGACAAGATGTTTTGTAACGATGAGGAAAAGGAATTGTGGTGGGATAAAACCTATGGAAAACGAGGGGAGAAAAAAACTATTCACTCAGTAAATCGAGAAAATGATGCAACGATACTTTTGTCTCTCGAGGCTTTAATAAAGTCACATATCGAAAGTATTAATTTTCTCAAAGGTGAGAAGAATAAAAGGAAAGAAATGCTGTCAGATGCGCTTATAGGCGATGCTGTTTACCAGGAGCATGACAAATTAGCGAAATCGGCAGTAAAGACAAGAAATGCAACAAAAGCACAAATCTTGAGACAGGCACAGAATGTCAAATTGTCTCATGAGGTTAAGAGTCTTTCTACCGAACTAAAAGACAAGCAGTTGGCACTTTCCGATTATCTACTGGAATATCAGAGGCAGACAGGAGTCAACGAGATTGAGGACAACCAGGGAAATGTCCTTTTTATAGTAAACACTGCAAAAGTGCAGTTAAGGTTACTATAAGAAATTTACAAAAGGAAGGGGGTGAAAAAAATATGCCAAGCAAAACAAAAACAAAAAATAAAGTACCAGTGAAGCCTAATGTGCAGGAAAAACAAAATAAGAACAAAAAATAAATATGACATATATAACAATGACACCACACCATGCATATAAAGAAGAAGTATTGCATTATACTTTGAAATTTATTCCTACATGGTTTATTTTCGCAGATGTTGTTATGTATCCTGACAAAGTGGGTTGTATGTGCGGTAAGCCAAAAGAAGATCGAATACATAAACCCATACGAGTAGATCAATTTTAATAAAAATATGAGCAA
>JAKAEF010000095.1 GCA_021820025.1 bacterium
GAAATTGCACCAGCCGGATAGGAGGCAAGCGCTGCCACCAAATTAAAAAATGCATAAATAATAATGGTTGTTTCTAAAGAAATTCCTGCTTGTTTTGCCCGTAAGATTAAAAATGCATTACTTGAATTACCTATGCCAAAGATTGCAGTTAACAACAAATACTTCCAATATTCTTTAGGGAAATGAGAGAAATGGAAATCAAGTTTTGTTTTAGCATCCACCTTTACTTTTTTTTCTTTTACGAAGCTTATGGTGATAACTGCCAAAAGAGCAGGGATTAGCGCTAAATAAAAAATTGTTCTCATGTTTGTATGCAGTGCATACAAAAGTACAACTGCTATAAGTGGTCCTAAAAATGCTCCAAAATTATCCCCAATTCCTTCAAGGCCAAATGCTTTCCCTCTACTTTTTTCATCGGCAGATTGTGCAATGAGTGAGTCTCGTGGAGCAGAGCGTATACCTGTTCCAAGTCTATCACTAAATCTTGCTGCAAGAACTTGTTGCCAGCTGGCTGAAAGTCCCGTAAGCGGTTTAGAAATTGCTGCAATTGTATACCCAACAATGGCAATTATTTTGTGTTTCTCTAATTTATCAGAATAATAACCCGAAAATCCTTGAATAATATTTTGGGTTGCAACAGCAACTCCTTCTACAATTCCTACAACAGTAGTAGGTGCTAAAAGTGTTTGTGTAATAAAAATAGGCAGAATGGGGTAGAGCATCTCTGTAGAAACATCTGCAAACAATGAGGCAAAAGTTAAAAGAATAGTACTTACACTTAATCCTTTAAAATAATTTTTCATAGTATACTTAGTATACTGCAATTAGGTTTGCTTAGAAAAGCAATCATGTTGACAAGAGGTTTTTTGTTTCTACACTACATATGTAATCGATTAGTTGCAGCTAATTATATTGGATTTTATGAATCTATTATATAAGCTGCAATTTTTGTGCTCTTTTTATTCTTTTTTTTCTAAATTCTCAGAAAGGAGCATAGTATGATTCCTTGGTACAGCAAATCTTCTTTAGGAGTAAGAACAGGTATTCTCTCTATAATTATCTTGCTTTTTCTTATTGGTTCACTTTATTTAATTGGAAAAAATTCTCAAAATAATTTTTTACGTGAAGAAATAAAAGAAACTGTTCAGGAAAACAAATCTCAATTAGAGCTCTTAAAAAAACATGATATTGAATTGCTTTCTGCATCTTTAGAAGTTTTTGTGCAAGATAAAGAGATTAAACAAGCATTTTTAAGCGGTAATAGAGACGTACTTTATTCCAGGGTGCAAGCAGTTGCAGCTACCTTGCAGGAAAAATATGGAATTGGAAGCATAGAATTTATTTCTCCAGATAACATTGTCTTCTTACGAACGCAAAATAGAGACTACTATGGCGATAAATTATCATTATCTTCTTTAGAAGAAGCGAAAAAAAACAATGCAATTGGAAGCGCTCTAGAAATAGGGCCTTTGCAATTGGCACTGCGTGTTGTTTCTCCCTATTATTCCGATGATGGGAAGTTGATTGGATACGTTATGTTTACAGAGAATGTTGACAGGTTTTTACGAATTCTTGAGTCAGAAACGGGAAGTACTTTTGCTCTTTTTGCCAATAAAAAATACTTTAATAAAGCAATTCTTGATACAACTTCTGGGAATAACACGCAATTATTATTACAAAATTGGGATAAATATCTTTATTTTATTTTAGCAAACAATATAGATTCATCAGGCGATGTGCAGAGCAGATGTTTTACAGAAAATTATGTTACTCAAATTATTAATAACAAACTTACTTCTGAATTAGTAATTAGGAGTAATGATAGAGACTATACATGTGCTGGGTTCCCTTTATATGATCCCACAGGAACAGTTTTGGGAGCAGTTATGTATACGGAAGACGTTACAAATACTTATACCACAGTCAATAACTTTGGGTTATTTATGATTGAGATTCTTTTAATTGGTATTCTCCTTTTGGCAGGGATAATGCAATTTATTATGAGAAAAATAGTAATAATACCATTAGAAAAAATTAAAGCAGTTATGGACAAGATAAGCGGAGGTGATTTAACTGCTCGGGTACCTGTTTTGTCACATGATGAACTTGGAGACTTATCAATGACATTTAACAGTATGACCGATAAAATTGCAGAGTTGAATAATATGAAAGATGAATTTTTATCTGTTGCTGCTCATCAATTACGAACCCCACTCGGGAGTATACGGTGGAATTTAGAAATGCTTTTACATGAAGATTTTGGAAAACTATCTTCAAAAATGAAAGAGGTACTAGAACAGCTTTATCATAGTAATTTGCGATTAATTAACTTGGTTAACGGACTTTTAGATGTATCTCGAATTGACCAAAAGCGTGTAGTCATAAATCCTCAGCCGATAGATATTATCTCTTCTGCAAGACAAGCATTAAAAGAATTTGAAATAGATATAAAGAAAAAATCCATTAAGGCGTTGTTAAAGGTAGAAAATAAAATTCCCTTGCTTACCCTTGATGCGATTCATTTTCATGAAGTCTGTGAAAATTTACTTTCTAATGCAATTAAATACAACAAGAAAAATGGTTCAATTACTATTACCGTAACAAAAAAAGATGAATACGTGCATGTTGTTCTACAAGACACGGGGATAGGTATCCCAGAAAAAGAACAGCATAAAATGTTTTCAAAATTTTTTAGAGCTTCTAATGCAGTTTTGGCAGATACAGAGGGGACAGGCTTAGGACTTTTTGTTGTTAAATCTTATGTAGAAGGATGTGGAGGGAATATTTCTTTTACGAGTAAAGAAGGGGAAGGGACAACATTTACCATTAAAATTCCCGTAGTAACTACATTTGATAAACAAAAACAAAATAAAAAAATATGACAGATACAAATAAAAAATATATTTTTGTTGCAGAAGACGATACTTTTTATCTAAATATTTATCAATCAAAATTGGAAAAAGAAGGATATGAAGTTGGAATTGCAAAAAACGGTCAGCAAACAATAGAAGAAATGAAAAAACGAAAACCTGATTTACTGCTTTTAGATTTGGTTATGCCTGCTAAAGACGGCTTTGAAGTATTAAAAGAGATGCACGATAATCCAACCTTAAAGGGTATAAAAGTTATAGTTGTCAGCAATTTAGGTCAAGAAGAAGATGTAAAAAAAGCAAAAGACTTAGGTGCAATTGACTATATTGTGAAAGCAAATATGTCTATAACGCAAATTATGGAAAAAATAAAGTCACATATATGAATAAAAGGATTTTAATTGTTGAAGACGACAAAAATTATCAAAATGTTTTGCAAGAAAAACTGCAAAAAGAAGGATTTCAAATTGTTTTAGCTGATGATGGAGAAATTGCATTACATGTACTAAAAAATACAGATAATATTGACTTAATTATTTTAGATTTATTAATGCCAAAGATGGATGGTCAAACATTTTATTATCATTTGAGAAATACATTGCATAATAGTATCCCTGTAATTATATTAACAAACTTAAGTACAGCCCCATATGATCCAGGCGTTGCAGCATTTTTTGTGAAGACAAATATTAGTTTAGATGAATTAGTTACAAAAATTAAAGAAATCTTTGCAAAAGAAGAAAGAGAAAAAGAAAAGTAATATGAATGCTTCATATGATAAACATCTTTGCGAAGAATTATTAAATCTGCATTTAGTTTCGAAAGATAAGCTGGAAGAAGTTTGTAAAATGAGCCACGAAAAGCAAATTCCTGTTGCAGATATTTTGTTGGAAAAAGATTTAATAGATGATAAAAATTTAGGGAAAGTTATTGCAGATATTATTAAATTTCCCTTTGTGAGTCTTGCTGATGTTTCTATAGAATCAGAAATTTTAAATATAGTCCCAGAAATTGTTGCTAAAAAAAATAAAATAATTGTTTTTGCCCGTGATAAAGATGGGTTAAAAATTGCAATGGCAGACCCTAGCAATACAGAAATACAGGAATTTATTGCAAAAAAAACAGGAGAAAAAATACAAGTATATTTTGCAACAAGTCATGATATTTTACGCGCTCTTAAATTTTATGCTGTTAATCTACAAAAAACATTTGATGATTTATTGCAAGAGCAAATGCAACT
>JAKAEF010000096.1 GCA_021820025.1 bacterium
AACATAAGCCAGATAATTTTTGGAGATTCTAATTTTTCTATTGCATCCTTAACCGTGGATGCTGGAATAAGGTTTGCATTGTTTTGAACTTCTGTCTGTAAATCTTGTAAGGGTTGAGGCGATCTATTCCATGCAACAACAGTATGTCCTGCCAAAATAAGTTTTTTTGCCATTCTAGATCCCATTTTTCCAAGTCCTAAAAATGCTAATTGCATAGTGTCATTATATACTACTAATTTTGATTATGAAAGTTATGATTCTATCCACTTTCTACCATCTTTTTCTATTAATTCTTGTGCTTTTTCTGGCCCCCATGTCCCTTCTTTATATTTATATAATTTCCCTTCGTCTTGTTCCCATCCTTTTAAAATATTTGTAATAAATTGCCAAGAGCTTTCTAGCTCATCTGATCTGTTAAATAACATTTGATCTCCCATAAAAATATCTAATAACACTTTTTGATATGCGTCTTGGCCGCTTGTACCAAATTGTTGCGCATAAGAAAAATTCATCTGTGTTGCTCCAAGACCCATTTCTCCAGGTGTTTTTGCAATAAATTGGATACTAATTCCTTCATCGGGTTGAATTCTAAATGTTAAAATATTTCCTTCTTCCGGACAGCCTATTTCTTTAAATAACAAATGGCACGTTTGTTTAAACACAACAGAAATTGTTACCTCATTTTTTTCCATCTGTTTTCCTGCTCTCACATAAAAAGGAACATTATCAAATCTTCCATTTTGCACAAATGCTTTAAATGCAACAAATGTTTCTGTTTGAGAATTCGGGTTAACGTCTTGCTCTAATAAATATTTATCATACTGTCCTCTTACAACATAATTTCCTACATTCTTGGGATCAATACATTGCAATGATTGAATTGCACTACACCTTGCATCTCTAACTCCCTCTTTTGAAAAACTTTTTGGCATATCCATAGCAACGGATGCTAACAATTGTAAAATGTGATTTTGCCCAACATCTCGCAATATACCAACCCCGTCAAAAAATTTCCCTCGTTTTTCTATTCCTGATTTTTCAGCTAAGGTAATTTGCACATGATCAATATACTCATTGTTCCAAATTGGTTCAAAAATGCTATTTGCAAATCGAAAAACAATCATATTTTGTACTGTTTCTTTTCCTAAGTAATGATCTACCCTAAAAATTTGTCTTTCTTCAAAAATCTGAGCTAATTTATTATCAAGCATTTTTGCAGTTTCTAAGTCTTTCCCAAACGGCTTTTCTATTGCTATTCTTGTCCATTTACTGCTTCCCTGCCCACAGCCCTCGGAAAGCTTTGTTTCTTTAAGGAAATTTAGAATATGCTCATAATGTTCTGGAGGTGTTGCTAAATAAAAAACTCTTGTAATACATGCACCCATTTGTCCATCAAATTGTGCTAATTTTTTTACCAATTGCTGATATCCATCTTCTTCTCCAAAAGAGCCTTGCTGATAATATAAATGTTTAATAAATGAGCTCCACTGGGTATCCGCCTGATGCAAATCAAAAGAAGCAGCAAATTCCTCTTGTTGTAAATCACGTCGCGCAAAACCAACAATAAAAAAATCTTGTGGCAATTGTTTTTGCTTATACATTGCAAAAAGAGCAGGAATTAATTTTTTATGTGCCAAATCTCCTGTTGCTCCAAAAATAACTAATACAAATGGGCTTTGCATAATTTTATTTTATATCTTCTGATCTGTAATAAAAAGAGTTTTATCCGAAAATTGTGGAGTGTTATAAATTCTTGCAGGAATTTCTTCCAAAGATCCTTTAGAAAATACTTTTTGTAATGCTTCTTGTTTTTCTTCTCCAAAAGCAAAAACAATAATAAAATCAAGTAGAGAGAGCCCGGCAAACGTTAATGTAATCCTTTCTTTAAAATATCCTGTTGCATCATTAAAACATGAAACAAATAAATTTTTTTGAGAATCTGCAAAGAGAGGGTTTTTAAAATCGTCTCTGTTTGGGGCAATTCCTGCAGTATGACCATCTTTTCCAATGCCTGTTATTCCAATTGAATGAGGAAAATGGAAAAAAATCTCTCTAATTTTTTCATCATATTTTTTTGCAGCTTCTTCACAGGAAACATCTTTTTGCAATGCAGAAAAAAAAGGAATTTTATTTCTAGAAAAATATTCAAATAAACCAGTTTGGGAAATCATCAATTCATTACTGTTTTGATGCATTGGATTACCAAATCTTTCATCTACAATTGCTGCTGCTGCTGGTTTTATTATTTGTTCTGTTGCCAATCTTTGATATAAAGGTTCTGGAGTTTTTCCACCAGATAAAAAAAGTGCTGTTTTATTATCTACTTTTTCATACAAAATTTCTTTTGCTTTTTCTATTCCCGCTTCTAATGAATTTACTAAAACTATTTGCATGTGTACTCTATAATATCAAAAAAAATTTTACTTTACAGCTTATGGAATAAGAGGCTGATGAGTAATAAGCCGTACAATATCATGAAAAGTAATTAAAAAAATCAACATCAATAAAAAAGCCATACCTACTGCATGTGCATATCCTTCATATTTTGGATTCACTTTTTTCCCTGTTATTGCCTCAATAAGAATAAAGAAAAGCCTCCCTCCATCAAGTGCAGGGATTGGTAAAATATTTAAAACCGCCAAATTAAGAGACAACAAAGAAACTAATGATAACACCGCATTGGGTCCAATTTGAACAAACTGTCCTGTTAACTCAGCAATACCAATTGGCCCTGCAATATCTTTTGGTACTGAACGCTGGGCAACTAACTGCCAAACAGCTTGACCTAGCCCTTGAATAACAAGCCATGATTGCTTTACTGTTTCTACTGTCCCAACAACAGGAGCCTGGTACCATGGATATTTTTTGGCAATAACATCTGAAGTAATTGCTACACCCATTGCTCCTTCATTGGCAGGATATTTTACTCTTGGAGTTATTGATAACGTATGCTGTGTATGTTGTTTATCCAAAACTACCATTGAAATTTTTTCTCCTAAATGCTGTTTTGTATAAGAAATAAGCTGTTCTGGATTGGTAATTTTTATAGAATTTACAGAAATAATAGTATCTCCAACCATAAGTCCAGCTTTTTCTGCAGGAGAATTTTTCGCAACTTCTGCAACAAGAACATGATTGCCAGGAACAGAAATTCCAACAACAGCAAATAAATAGCTGGCAATTATAACAGCAAGTAAAAAGTTCATAATTACTCCAGCAACTACAATAAGTGCACGCTGCCAAGGATTTTTTGCAAAGAAAGCACGTTTAGCATCTTTATATTTTTCTTTCGATTTTTTTAAAGACACTTTTCCCATTCCTGCTTCATCTTCTCCATAAAGTTTGACAAATCCACCAATAGGTAATGCGTTTAAAGAATAAACTGTTTCACCAATCTTTTTGCCATAAATTCGCGGAGGAAATCCAAATCCAAATTCTTCTACCTTTACACCCATTTTTTTGGCAACAAAAAAATGTCCTGCTTCATGAATGAGAACAAGAACTGAGAGAATGAGGATAAAAACAATAATTGTTACAATCATAAAAGTCATTTAATGATACTTGAAAGTAATAAATATTACAACCGACTAGAGCTTAAAGGATGAAATAAACCAACTAACTATTGAAAGGACAATACTGAATAAAATTGCCCATAAAAATCCTTCAACCTTAAATCCGGGAACTACAGCACTTACCAATAAAACAATAATTCCGTTAATAATAAATGTAAAAAGACCTAATGATAAAATATTTATTGGCAACGTTAATATAACAAGAATTGGTTTTATAATTGCATTAATGATTCCAAGTACAACAGCAACCACAACACCTGTTAAAAAACTTTCAACTTTAACTCCCGGTAGTAAGTAAGCAGAAATAAGAACAGCAATGGTACTTAAAAGAAGATTTATTAAAATTCGCATCTATTTATAAGCATAAAAATTTTTAACAAAAAAATCAAGCTTACATAATTCTTTCATATTTTTGATATTTTTTATTACGTTTTTCTTATATTGTTCTCTTTACTATATATACTCACTATGATGGAGGCTTACAAAAATCAATGCCAGTAACAATGTCTGAAAGCCCACG
>JAKAEF010000097.1 GCA_021820025.1 bacterium
TTTAGCTTTGGCAAACCAATCTTTTGGAAATTCTTTTGTACAATCTGTCATGTACTTACCCCCAAACACTCCCATTTCTAACATTTCTTTAGGAGTGAGTTGGGGTTTAAACAGAGGATCAAAATTTTTACCTATTGGTTCTGTTAATTCATAGACATAATTTTTTTGCATAAGATCATGAACAATAATTTTTTTCATACTTTATTTATAGCATACTATAATTTGCTTATCTAATCATCTTATAGTAAAATTCCTGCATGGCGGAGAGACAAATTCAAACAGGAGCATATCATGGCTCCGGAGGTTCTAGTGCGGCTAGAACAATGGGTGAAGTAAATATAAAACTTCTTACAGAAGAGCGTTTAGCAGAACCGCTAGGAACAGTAGATCAACTTGTCGCAGATCAAGTACGAAATGCCTTTAAGCAAAAAAGAAATAGTATTACTGTCCTAGATTTAGGCAGTGGAGAAGGACAGTTATTGCATGACATGATTGATTATCCAGAACAAATGCCACAGACCGTTTTAGCATTGCAAGAAATAAAAGCTGCAAATGTAACTAATTTTACAATTACTATTATTGGTCTAACAGATACGTCGGGTATTGCTCAGAGACCTTCAGTAAATGGAACTGTCTATGCTTCTCAAAGTGCTCATATTCCTCCTGGAATTAATTATCCTACTACTGCAACAAATTTTGGTTATGCAATATTTAACGGACAATCATTAAGACAATTTTTAGAAATAAACAATATTAAAAATTTAGATTTGGTTTTAGCAACAGAAACAATGATGTATTTAAAACCACATTTATTTCAATCAACGCTCACTGATATTGCAGATGCATTAACGCCTGGGGGAAGGAGTGTTATTATTGGGTATAAGCATTTTGGCGGTGACTCTTTAAGTACTTCAGACCTTTCAAAACAAACAATACTACCCGGAAGTTTAGATGCATTGCAGTCAAAAGCTATGGATTTAGAATTTTCTGGAATGCTGGATTCAGAAGAAGCAGAAGCAGTATATGAAAAATTATTTGAAAAGTGGGTAAGACTTGCTAATTTAGCAGTTGATACATATGATCAAATGCAAAAAGCAAGAAGAGCAATGAGAGATAGTGGGTCATATGAATTTTTACTTGATTATTTAGACAAAATTGAACATGGGAAAAAACCGTCATTGCATGATTTGGCACAAGTATATACTGTTGAATTACAAAGGTTGTTAAATGATTTTGCTAGAGTATATGTGCGTGAAGCAAAAGAGAGAATTATGACTCAATTTACTCATCAATATGGAGGAAGACGAAGGGTAACAGTTGGTAACTATATGATTTCAATTACAAATATTGAAGAAGCTAATTAGCCTTCTGGTTCTGGGGGTAAAAATTCTTCTCCGCCGCTGTCTTCTTGAGGTACATATTCTGTTTTGAGCCATTGTACATACGTGCAGCCTGTTGGTTTTTTTGCTTTTCTGTCCCATCCGGCTGTACTGCATTTTTTCATTTTTTTACCTCTATTGGTAGTAAACAAAACTAATTTACTGCCGCATTCAGGACATTCTTCATCTAGTTGTTCTGTTGTGCCATTAATCCATTCAACATAATCACACCCAGTTGCTTTTTTTGTTTCTTTATCCCATCCACCTGTTGAGCATTTTTTCATTTTTTTGCCAAATCTTGTTGTTGCCAAAATTAATTTTGCACCGCATTTTGGGCATTTTTCATCTAATTCTTCTGGTTCTATTTCTAGCCATTTTACATAGTCACAACCGACATTACTTCGAGTAGAAGGGTCCCAACTGCCTGCCGAGCATCGTTGTAATTTTCTGCCTGTTTTTGTTGTGGTAATTGGTCCTAGAGGACTGCCGCATTTAGGACAATTTTGAATATCTTCTGTTTTTGTTTTTTTGTCTGTCATAAGTATTAAGTTTACTTTTTTTATAAAAGTTTCGTCAAGGGGTAATATACGATTTGTGCAAAAAACTCCTAATTATGTTATAAAAAACATACTTTATGCCTGTTCCTGAGCCTAAAATTATCCGTTCTCATAGAAGTTCTATATCTTTGCATATTACGCCTCAGGGTGAGTTAGTGGTTCAGGCTCCAAAGTTAATTCCTTATTTTATAATTAAGCAATTTATTGAATCTAAGGAAACATGGATTTTAAAATCTTTAGAAAAAATAAAAAAACATACTGCAAAAACAAAAAAATTTATAGAGGGTGAAACATTTATGTTTTTAGGAAATTCATATACATTAAAGCATGATAAAGGAATAGAAATTTTGTTTAAGGAAAGTACAGTATATTTCCCAAAAGTTATGCTTTTTCGAGCAAAAAAAGAATTAGAAAACTGGTATATAAAGCAAGCAAAAGAAAAAATTACGCAAAGGGTTGCGTATCATGCACTGCAAATGAAAGCAGAATACAAAAGTATTCTATTTTCTGATACCTCTTCAAAATGGGGAACCTGTTTTGCAGATAATAGTTTGCAATTTAATTGGCGCCTTATTATGGCTCCGTTACTTGTTATAGATTATGTGGTTATTCATGAATTAGCACACACCAAACAACATAATCATAGCCAAAAATTTTGGGGAATTGTTGCCAGTTTCACTCCTGCATACAAACAACACAGAAAGTGGCTTAGCGAATATGGCCATACACTTACTTTATAATTTTATTATTGACAGCTTAAGAAAATCTCTGCATGATAATACTATCTATGAAAAAGCACAAGCATAGTACTCTTAAGCATCAAAGAAAAGTACGACATCCCAAATATGTCTGTTTAGAATTTATTCGATTTATTACCATATTATCTGTTGTTGGCGTTTTAGTAATTGGAGGAAATTATTATTTCCAAAATAAACAAGAATCAAAAGTATTAGGAGCAGAAACTGCTCTTGCTCAGCCTGAACAGCTTCAACAATCTTCATGTTCTCGTTGGGATATTCTTTGTTACTTTAAAAGTCTTTTTAACTCTCAAAATTCCTCTTTTTCTTTGCCTATGCGACAAGGGGGACTGCAGGGGAATCAAAGTGGTTTTGGACAAAATAACCAGCAAGGATCTTCTGCAACTTTATCTCCAATGCCAAATGTTGTGTGGAATTTAGATTCCACACAAATTCCTCTTGGAGATTACAAATTAAGTACCACAACGCCTCAAGTTGGATATATTTATTCCTGTACAACTCCGTCTGGAGGCGGGGGTGCGCAAACGAATGGTAGTTGGATTCATGGTACAACATGGAATTTGACCGAAAAAACAAATGTAGATGGTAGTGTTACTTGGCCAAATGCCACATTTAGCATAACTACATCTGGAAACAATCGAGTTATCACAGGTAATGGTTTGCCAGTTGGGATTACTACCGGAACTTTCCCAATTGCATCCACAGATCCTGCATATCAAATAGACAGAAATCCAAACAGCATCAAAACGCAAACTGTTTCGCTTACAGTCCCATTAAATCCAACAATGGGTACAACTCCAACATGTGTTGGTATGGGAATGATTGGAGTTTCAACAGATGGAGTTGCAATTTATAACGGAGTAGATGCAGAGGGAAGAGATGCAGTGGCACATGAAGAACAGGACAGTTGCGGAGGTCATCCAGATGAGTCAGGAGAATACCATTATCATGGTCCAAGCAGTTGCGTAACAGGAACAAAACAAAAAAATACACTTGTTGGATATGCATTAGATGGCTATGGTATTTACAGCATGTATGATGCAAATGGCAAAGAGTATACAAATGCAGATTTAGACGAATGCCATGGTATAACCAGTGAAATTATGTGGAACGGGAAAATGGTTAATATGTATCATTATGTAGAAACACAGGAATATCCATATACTATTGGTTGCTATAGAGGATCAGTTGTTGCAAAAGCTCCTCAGTCTTCTGGGAATCAACGTCAAGGTGGACAG
>JAKAEF010000098.1 GCA_021820025.1 bacterium
GTTAAAGAGGAGAAGAATCATATTTTTCTATATACAAAATAAATTCCTTGCTTGCTTTCTTACTTAAATTTCTTTACGCTTATATATGAATTCTACAAAGGAGGTGAGAAAATTGGCAAAGAAAACACAACATACACATACTCATAAAACATCAAAGTTTTATCAATTGAGCGTTATTATTGGTATTTTAGGAATTTTAGTTGGCATTTTATCAATAGTTTTTGTTAACCAGCATGTAAATGCTAGTACAGAACTTGAATGGCAAAAGCAGGTTTCTAGAAAACAATGTAACGTTACAGGTGACCCGATTATTAATATTGAGCAATCAATTGTTAATGATGCAGATTCCGGTCAAGCAGGAAATTATTGGGCATTTGACACTATTGAAAGACACATAAAAGTATGGAAAAAATCAGATGCCGTATTTTGTGCAACAGTTACCTACGAAGGACGTTTTGCTGCGATTGCAGGCCAAAGAAGCCCTGGTAACACTGGCGTTTTAACCGGATCTGAAAAAGGAGAATTTGAAGGAGGATATGTTGCTGCAATAACCGGCAGCTTACTTGCCAACCCTTCATTACCAACTCACGGATCTATTGGAAAAACAGATTACAAATGTGATGTAAATGGTAATTGTCCCGGTGCATTCGATTGGAGTACAAAATACTTTAATACCAATGCAACAGGCTTTACATTTAACCTTACATGGTGGGGTTGGACATACAAAAACGGAAAACATGTTTGGGTAAATTCTATTAATGGTAATTCCGGAGATATTATTTAACCAAATAGTTTCCAAAACAAACAGGCATCTTTTTAGATGTCTGTTTTGTTATTGAATAAGAGATAAAAAAGTGCGGATATACTCTATAACCATTCTTCCAAATTCTGTTTCTGAAATAGTTTTTGGAAGCTGAATAAAAAATGTTTCAAAATATTCATACAGTTTTGCATTTTTAGAATCTACATGTTGTAAAAAAATCTCTATTTTTTTTTCCATCTTTTCATCTGTATCAACAATTGCGTGTCTTACTAAATTTGCTTTTGCAAAAGCAGCATCAACAACAAATTCTGCATTTTGCCATGTTTCATGTTGAGTTTTTACTGTAAGTGGTTTGTGTACCCAGCTTAAGAAAAATTCATTCATTTTTTCTAATGGAAATGTTTTTTGCGGAAATTTTTTGAATATTTCAAAAGACACATCATCTGCATAAATATCTTCTATGCAATTAACAATATTATGAAGAACATCGCTTTGAAATGAAGATAATTTTTCTCCCTGTAATGCATAATCAATTGCCTTTTCAAGCATGGGAAAATTATGAGACGGATGTTTTTGTTCGGTTTGGTAAATGTGTCCCATTTCATGCACTAAAAGTCCAACAACATTTCCAGAGTCTATTGCCATTTTTGAAACAACAATTAATGGCTCGTTATTTTTATTTACGGTTGTGTACCCCATAAAAGGAAGCGTAGAATCTATTCCAACAAAAATATTTTCAAAAAGAGGAAATCCAGATTTTTTTAAAAGCTCTCTTGCCTCTTCTTTATATTTGTCTAATTCTTGTGATTGTTGAATTACGGGTTTCATTTTTTTAAGCGTTTTTTCATTTTTGCTAATGTTGTTTTTAAATAGCTTGCATATCCTTTAGGACTCATCCATCCACTAGGACAAGCTACAACTTTTAATTCAGATTGCCTAAAATACAAAAATTGATGCGTATTGCTGGTTTTTCTCATAACTCGTATTTTAGCAAGCCCATTTTTTATTTCTCTTACTCTTCCAATTCTTCCATCTGGAATTTTTACACAATTAAAAAGCTTCATACATATAGTATATATTTTCTTTTACAACAAAATTCAAGTAAAATTAATCTATGGAATTAAAACCACCATTTGTTACAACTCCTGTTGAAACAATAAAAAGTCTAAAAGAATTTATTAATTCTAAACCAGAATTAAAAAGCAAAAAAGTTGTAGATTTAGGTTCTGGTAACGGTCGAGTCGTTTTTGAATTTGCAAAGCTAGGATTACAAGCAACTGGATTTGAAGAAAAAGAAGATTTAGTAAAAATTGCTCAAGAAAAAATCAAAGAAACAAATGTATCAAACGCACAAATAATAAAGAAAGATTATTGGAATCAAAATTTATCTGCATTTGATGTTATCTATATTTATGGAATCCCGGCAATTATGGGAAAGCTTGAAAAAAAATTACTAGAAGAACTGGGTAAAGATGCAATTATTATTTCTAATGTATATACATTTCCTCATTTAAAACTTAAAAAAACTATTGGGACATTATATATTTATTCTCTTATTTAATTACAAAAAAAGCGCCTGGGCAGAATCAAACGACGCTTTTTTAATTTCTTTTAGTTAAGAATAGGTTGCCATCTGGTATGAGTTTTATCTTCTGTAGAACAGAAAATTCCATGATATGGTTTTCCAGATTTCATCATGCCTTTTTTTCAAAAGCAATTGCTCCGCAAACAGAACAGGTTAAATCAGAATGTCTAGAAGTAGATTTTTCTGATGTTTGCGCTTTTATCATTTCATCTGCAGATGCAATACTTTCTATTAATCCATATCCTGCAAATCCTAAAGCTCTCCCTACTACAGATGTTTCTGCAACTTCATATGGATTTTGTTTTTCAATTTGCTTTTGACTATTTGTATTTACAGAGCTAATTCCTGTAAATACTCTGCCTTTAATTACTAAAGTTGCTTTTACAACAACGGGATTATGGTTTAAAACTTCTGTAGCAACACTTTCTAATGCTTTTTCATCACGTGCTAACTCTACCCTTTTTGCAACGGTAATGTAGTCTTTTCCGTGAATTTGTACAACTCCACAGTTAGTATTCATGTTCCTCTCTTTCACCTCCTCTCGAAAACAATATCTAAAACTTGATAAATTCATTATTTATAGAAGATTGTGAGGATATAGAATGTTTTAAATTCAATCTTTTATCTCTACCCACCGTCTCTGTCCTTTTAATTACATTCTAGCTTCAAAAGTATAACACCTGTTCGTAAATTTTTCAGTAAGATTTGAGTGAGAATTATCGATGAGAAGTAGCATCTAAATCTTTTGCAGCAAATAAAATTAATGATGCCAATACGCCTCCGGCAGTTTCACTTCGTAAAATTCTAGGTCCAAGACTAATAGTTTTTGCACCTAATTTTTTGGCAAAATTAACTTCTTCTTGTGTAAATCCTCCTTCAGGACCAATAAAAATTGCCACTGATTTTTGCGTAACATTTTGTAAAACAGTTGAAGGAAAATTATTTTTTTCTTCTTCCCATGCAATTAATATGTCTGAGTCTCTGATTGATTGTTCTACTGCTTTTTCAAAAGAAATTGCGTACTTTATTGTTGGAATTTTTGCCCTTTCTGATTGTTCTGCTGCTTCCTGAATTATTTTTTGCCATCTTTCTAACTTCTGTTCGTTTACATCTTTGGCATGCACAATTGAGCGAGCTGTTTGTATTGGCACAAACTGTGATACTCCAATTTCTGTACATTTTTGTAAAACATCTTCAAATTTTTCTCGAGGAATAAGAGATTGGAAAAGTATTATGTTTGTTTTTGGTTCTGACAAATTTTGAGTTTCAGAAATAAATTTTGCTACAACAATATCTTTATTTATTTCTTCCAAAACATAGGTAAAATCTTTTCCATTATTATTAGAGATAATTATATTCTCTCCTTTTTGCAAACGTAACACTTTACTTATTTGCCAACCTATTTCTTGAGGCAAAACAACAGTTTCTGCTTTTGTAAAATCTGAAATAAAAAATCTATGTATCGTCATGGTTAGATTATAGCAAAATGTCCAATTTTTGTAAGATTCCTGTTTGTTGCATTTTTATATTGCATTTCATATAGTAACTTTGCTATGCAACCAGGTGCGTGGCTCCCTTCAAG
>JAKAEF010000007.1 GCA_021820025.1 bacterium
TATACACTCGCTACTCTATAGGGGCGGTTTGTATGTAATTTTTTAGATTAGCTTGCTAGTATAATACTTTTTTGATACTATTGAATTAGTACATGGATAAGCTAACCGAATTTTATTCATCATTTCGGCAGCTGTCCCTTCCAGCAAAGTCTATTATACTTACTCCAACTGAAAAAGTTTTGGATGTTCATCACATTGAAAAAGGCTACGTAAGAATGTACCTTATAGAAGAAAGTGGTATAGAATTAACTTTAAATATTTTTAGACCGGGCTCATACTTACCACTCTTTTTAGCGCTAACAAGTAAAAAGAATTCATATTACTTTGAATCAATAACAGATATTATATATAGAAAAGCACCTGTCGAAAAATTTTTGGATTTTATTCAAGATAAACCAAGTATTTTGTATGATTTTACAAAACGTTTAGCAGCAGGACTTAATGGATATTTAATAAAAACAGAAATTTTATTATTACATGACGCATACAAAAAGATTATTTCGTTACTCGCTTATTTAGCTGAGCATTTTGGAGAAAAGCAGGAAAATGGAATTACCATAAATATGGAAATAACACATTATTTTATAAGTACCATGCTTGGAATTACACGGGAAACGGTAAGTAGGCAAATGAGAAAATTAGAAAAACAAGGCGTTATTCAAACCGGTGATCAGCGTCTGGTTATTTTAAAGCCAGAAGCTGTTCGATTTCCATTTTAACTAGAAATTAAAAATCTGCTATACTTTATTTCATGAAAACTATAGTTGGTGTTTTTGCTCATCCAGATGATGAATCTTTTGGGCCAAGTGGAACGCTTGCTCTTTTGGCAAAAGAAAATAATGTATATTTGATTTGTGTCACCAATGGAGATGCTGCTACTGGTATTCCTGATCCAAAATTAGCAGAAGCTAGAAAAAAAGAATTAGAAAATTCTGCAAAAGTAATTGGGGCAAAGAAAGTATTTTTCTTAAATTTTGGCGATGGAACATTATGTAACAATAATTATCACAAAGTTGCACAAAAAATTGAGGAAATTTTAGACGAATTAAAACCAGAGATGTTGGTAACAGTAGAACCACGTGGTGTATCAGGACATTTAGATCATATTGCTGTTTCTATGATAACAAGTTTTATTTTTCAAAAAGTAAAATACGTAAAGGAAATTTGGTATAACTGTATGAGTGAAAAAATGAGAAGTTTTATAAAAAGTTATTTTATCTATTTCCCACCTGGTTATAGTAAAGATGATATTCAAAAAACTGTAGATATTAGTAAAGTATGGAGTGTTAAAAGAAAAGCAATCATGCAACATAAGTCCCAAATAAAAGATGCAGTAGGTATATTAGCAATGGGACAGTTGTTACCAAAAGAGGAATATTTTTTAATAACAAAAAAGTAACTATTTGACAAAAGATAATCTTCCATGGTATTGTTAACACAATGAAATTGCAAAATACTATTATTTGTTGCACAATTCTTTCCTAATCCGGGAGGTAATTTGCTGCAAAACAATTCCTCCCAAAAGGAGGATTTTTTTTATGAAATATGCAAAAAATTTATTAGAAGTAATCGGTAATACACCACTGGTAAGACTTAATGTTGTATCAAAGGGTCTTAAACCAACTATTTTAGTAAAGCTTGAGTATTTAAATCCTGGAGGAAGTACAAAAGATAGAATAGGTATTTCTATGATAGAAGATGCTGAGAAAAAAGGTTTGTTAAAAAAAGGTGGCACCATAGTTGAGCCAACAAGTGGCAATACTGGGGTTGGTTTGGCAATTGCAGCTGCTATAAAAGGGTACAAAGTTATTTTTACCATGTCTGAAAAAATGAGTTTAGAAAAAGAAATGGTATTAAAGGCATATGGTGCAGAGGTTGTTAGGGCCCCTGCAGATGCAGAGCCAGATTCACCAAATCAGTACATAAATGTTGCTAAAAGAATAGCAAAAGAAAGAAATGCATTTATGCCAAATCAATATTTTAATTTGGCAAATACTCTTGCTCATTATAAAACTACTGGTCCTGAAATATGGAGAGATACTGATGGAAAAATAACACATTATGTTGCGGCTATGGGAACTGGAGGAACAATTTCTGGACCCGCAAAATTTTTAAAAGAAAAAAATCCAAAAATAAAAGTAATTGGTGTTGATCCTGAAGGATCATTGTTGCATCACTATTTTTATAAAACAAAAGGAGTTGCAAAAGCATACAAAGTAGAAGGTCCTGGAGAAGATTTTATGCCGGGAGCAATGGATTTTAGTGTTATTGATGAAGCTATTACGGTCTCTGACAAAGATGCATTTTTAACAGGAAGAGAATTGGTAAGAAAAGAAGGAATTTTTGCAGGAGGATCTGCTGGGATGGCAGTATTTGGAGCTTTGCAAATTGCCAAAAAATTAACAGAAAAAGATATTATTGTTGTCCCCTTACCTGACTCAGGGAAAAATTATGTAAGCAAAATGTATAACGATACATGGATGAAGGAAAATGGATTTCTATGAAACAAAAAAAATTTGCAACAAAAATCATTCATATAGGAAATGAGCCAAACCTAAAAGAAGGTGGTAGTGGTGATGTTGTAACTCCAATTCATTTATCATCTACATTTGCTCGAAAAAAAGTTGATCTTAAAACTGCTGGATATGAATATTCAAGATCTGGAAATCCAACGCGATATGCTTTAGAAAAAAATTTAGCTTCTCTAGAAAATGCTCAATTTGCATTTGCCTATGCCTCTGGATTAGCAGCAATTACAAATGTTTTACTTTTACTTAAAAGTGGAGACCATGTTGTTTCTATTGATGATGTATATGGAGGAACAAGAAGATTATTTACCAGAGTCTTTGAGCAATTTGGGATTAGTTTTACATTTGCAGATTTTTCTAATGCAAAAGAAATAGGAAAATATATTACACCCAAAACAAAAATGATTTGGCTGGAATCACCAACTAATCCATTATTAAAAATAATCGATATTGCATCAATTGCTCAATTTGCAAAAACAAAACATATTACTTCAGTTGTTGATAATACATTTGCTACTCCATTTTTCCAAAATCCACTTGATTTAGGAGCAGATATTGTTGTTCATTCAATGACAAAGTATATTGGTGGACATAGTGATGGAGTTGGTGGAGCAATAATGCTTTCTAATAAAGAAATTGCAGAAAGAGTAAAATTTTTGCAAAATGCAGTTGGAGCAATACTTTCTCCTTTTGATAGTTACAGTTTTTTGCGAGGTATAAAAACGCTTGCTTTAAGAATGAAACAACATGAAGAAAATGCAAAAAAAATAGTTTCATTTTTACAATCACAAAAAAAAGTAAAAAAAATTTATTATCCGGGTCTAAAAACACATCCAGGTTTTGCAATTGCGCAAAAACAAATGAAAGGATTTGGGGCAATGATTTCTTTTGAAATTAATGGCAGTTTACAAGATGCTGTTATATTTTTAGAATCATTAGAGATAATTTCTATTGCCGAAAGTTTGGGTGCAGTTGAATCATTAATAGAGCATCCTGCCTCTATGACTCATGCATCAGTGCCAAAGGAAGAAAGAGAAAAAATTGGTTTATCAGATACTCTTATTCGGTTATCTGTTGGAATTGAAGATGTGGAAGATCTTATTGATGATTTAACTTCGGCTTTTTCTCATATATAGTTGCTATAATTAATGAGTGAAGCAATTTCTTTTGGGACTTTTGATTATCCTATTAATTGGAGCAATAAGTTTTTTTTTCTGGAACAAAAAAAATATTTCTCTCGTTACCCCTTCATTTAAAAATGTTATCTCTCCAACGATGCAAGTGGAAAATAAAAAAGAAACAGATATTTTTGTACCTTATTGGACAATAACGAATAATCCATTACAAATTCAAAAATATGACAAAATTATCTACTTTGGAATTACAGCTTCACATAATGGAATTAATACATCAGATGATGGTTATACACATATACAACCATTTGTTGCTCAAACACAAGGAAAACAAACAATACTTTGCATAACATTAACAAATCAAGATTTTAATGATTCATTGCTAGAGAATAAACAATTACAACAAAAAATAATTAATGAAAGTATCTCCATTGCAAAGGAAAACAGCTTTTCCGGAATTTTGCTTAATTTTGAATTTAATGCATTAGGATTTGAACAGGTTATAAAAAATATAAATGACTTTTATCAATTAGCATCATCTTCTATTAAAAAAGATAATTTATCATTTTATACAACTGTTTATGGTGATACTTTTTATAGGTCAAGGCCATATGATATAAAAAAAATTGCTTCTTTGTCTGATAGTATTTTTGTTATGGCATATGATTTACATAAAGCAAATGGAGACCCGGGGCCTAATTTTCCACTAAATAGTGAAGATTATGATATTAAAAAAATGACTGAGGATTTTTTACAAAAAATTTCAGCTAGTAAGCTTGTCATTGTCTTTGGAATGTATGGATATGATTGGAAAGTGACAGATAATGCTTCTTCAATAGGAAAAGGAACTGCAATTACAGATTCTGAAGTTATTGCTAAGTTTTATCCAAATTGCCCTTTTGATGACTGTAAAATAAAAAATGATAGCATATCTGCAGAGACAAATATTTTGTATTCAGTAAAAAATCAAAAACATTCACTGTGGTTTGAGACTTTGGGTTCTGTCAATAAAAAACAACAATATCTTTTTTCAAAAAATGTTACGTCCACTGCTTTTTGGGCATATAGTTATTTCTAAAATGATATAATGCTTTCATGATAAATTTTATTCCTGGGAAAATAGTTAAAACATTTATTACGAAGACTGGGAAAACAGCAATAATAAGGTATCCAGAATGGACAGATTTAGATCAAATGGTGTTATTTATTAATAAACTCTCGCTTGAAGATACTTTTATTACATTTTCTGGTGAAACTATTACTCATGATGGGGAAATGTATTATTTAACAGAAATGATGAAAAGTATGGAATTAGGAAATGCTGTATATCTTGCATGCTTTGTAGATGAGAAACTTGTGGGTACAGCAACAGTACTTAGGGATTTACAATCAAGAAAAAGAAGTTATCATGTAGGAATTTTTGGTATAACCATTGCAAAAGATTTTAGGGAGATAGGAATAGGAGAAACACTTTCAAGATCTCTTATTGAAGAAACAAAAAAACAAATTCCAAACATTAAGATTCTCACCCTTAACGTTTTTGAGCCCAATACAAGGGCGCGTTCTCTATACAAAAAATTAGGATTTACCCAGTATGCATTATTGCCTAAAGGAGTATATTTTAAAGAAGATTATGTAGATGAAATAAAAATGTTTCTGCCTCTTTAACTGTTTTTTATGGAAAATATTTTTAAGCAAAGATATAAAGAAGAAATTGAGAAATTTATTACTGCATTTTTGTTAGTAAAAGAAAAAGAGTTTTCTAATGCATCTCTGTTAACAAAAGAAGCATGTAAAAAACTTCTAGATTTTTCTACTTCTGGAAAACTTATTAGAGGGAGTTTAGTTTTATTTATATATGAAAATGAAACAAAAAAAATTACTCAAGAAGCTATTGCTACAGCAGCAGCACTTGAATTAATTCATTCATCCTTTTTAATTCACGATGACATAATGGATCAAGACCGTAAAAGAAGAGGAAAAGACACAATCTATGAACAGTATATTCAAAATGGAATTCAAAATAATTTTTTAGATATAAAACAATATGGGCAAAGTTTAGGGATTTGTGTTGGAGACTTAGGGTATTTTTTAGGATTTGAATTATTATCTCAATATGCATCAGCTTCCGTTATAAATTTTTGTTCAAAAGAATTTTCAAAAGTAACATTGGCTCAAATGCAAGATGTATATAACGGATATACAAATAAAGAACTGTCAGGAGAAATAATATTGAATGTTTATAAATTTAAAACAGGTCGTTATACATTTAGTGTCCCATTTGTTGTCGGATGTTTATTGGCAAATAAAAATAAAAGTATAAGACAGCTTGAAACAATAGGAGAAGATTTAGGAATTTTGTTCCAATTAAAAGATGATGAGTTAGGAATATTAGGTTCTGAAGATGTAATTGGTAAATCGACAGGAGGAGATATTAAGGAAAATAAAAAAACAATAATAAGAAAAAAATTATATGAGAAAATAAATTCAGAAGAAAAGAAAAATATAAAAAATATTTTTGGAAATAAAGATGCATCTGATAAAGACATTGAATTCGTTTTGGATTTAATTAAAAAATATAATATTATAAATGATATAGAACTTTTTTGGAGAAAATATCAAAAATCTATTGAAGAAAAGAGTAAGAATTTAGACAAATTTTTGGAAAGCGCAATTTATTCCTTAATGTCATATAATAAAAATCGAAAAAAATAATATGTTTACAAAAACAAAGAAAAACATTTACGAAGAATTTTCAATTCTACAAACAATTGATAAAAATAAGTTTCCAAATCATATATTTATTATTCCTGATGGTAATGGAAGATGGGCAAAAGAGCATAATACGTTTGTGACTGCTGGACATAAAAGGGGATTTGAAGTTGCAGAAAAAATAATGAGAGAATTAAGTCAAATCCAAGAGATAAAAATTGTGACTATGTGGGGATTCTCTGCAGATAACTGGAAAAGAAGTGAAAAAGAAATTGAAGGATTAATGTATATTTTTGTTCAAGTTCTGAAAAAAGTATTAAAGGAATTTAATCAGACAAATAGAAGATTTGTTCATATTGGTAGAAAAGATAGAATGCCTAAAAAATTATTAGATCTTATTATAAAAGCAGAAAAAGATACAGAAAAAAATAGTGGACAAATTATGTGCTTGGCATTAGACTTTAGTGGAGAAGATCAATTTATTCGAATGGTTGATAAGGCAAGACTAATTGATTCAGATGTTCCAACAACAAAGGAACTTGTTGATAGTCTTAAAGATGCAAATGGTTTAATTCCCTCGGCAGATTTGCTAATTAGAACTGCAAACGAAAAAAGAACATCTGACGTTGGTTGGCTTAATGGAATTTCCACAGAATTATTTTTTATTGACAAATTATTTCCTGATATTTCAACAAAAGATATTATTGATGCAATTGTAGATTTTTCAAAAAGAGAAAGGCGTTTCGGAGCAAGAATTAAATAAGAGCTCTATGAAATTAAAAATATTTCAGCTAAATATGTGGGCAGGAACATATTTTGAGAGGATAAAACAATATTTACAACAAAATGAATTTGATATTCTTTGTTTTGAAGAAGTTGCTGGAATTGGAACAAAACATGGAAATGTTGATAGTTCAATTGATTGCTTTGAAGAATTAAAAAATATTCTTAAAAACCATAACGGAAAACTTGCAATTAGCCAATATGATTCTTCAAATCCAAAAACGGGTTATTTTGGTAATGCAATTTTTTGGCATAAGGATTTTGCTCTTAAATCAGAAAAAACGATAGATCTTTTTTTAAGAAGAGATCCATTCCCTTCAACTGCAAAATCGTTTGAAGAAGTTGGACGAAATGCTTTATCTCTAAACTTAGAGAAAAATAATATTGCTTTTACTATAATATGTACTCATTTAGCATTAGCTGGTGGAACAAAGATAGAACAACCATTCCAACGTAAACAAAATAAAAAATTAATATCTTATGTCAAAGAAATCAAAACTCCATTTATTCTTACTGGAGATTTTAATATAGATGCAAGCCAACCAAGTGTTGTTGAATTAGGCAAATATGCAAGCAATTTAACGAAAGAATTTAATGTTAAAAATACAATAGATCCAGAACTTCATAGAAAATGGGAAAGAATTAAACCTGGGTTTCCTATAGATTTTATATTCGTGAGTCGTCAGATGAAAGTAAGGCAGTTTACTGTATTAGATTCTCATCATCTTTCAGATCACTTTGCTCTTACCACAACAGTAGAATTGTAATTAGTTGGTATTTGTTCTCCAGAGTGCAAAAAAATAATTTGCCAGTAAATATAATAAAAGAATTTGCCAGAAAGTAATAGAGATTAAGACAGTGCTTAGAAAGACAGCAATAATATCTCTTTTAAAACCATACACAGAAACAAGAACTGCTGCAAATCTACCAAAAATAAATAAAATAAAAAGACCAAAGAATGGGGTAAAAATGACCGGAAATAAAATAGGTCTTCTTACAACTTTTCTTGTAAACCGCAATGGATAAAATGTTAATCCAAGAAGCATCTTTGTCCATACGTAGAGTACATATACAAAAAATAATCTTTTTTTCATCTACCAGGTCCTCCAAAAATTCGTAAAATGACATTGTCATAAGAATGTCCAAAACTAAAATGAAAAATAAGTGAAAGAATAAATGCTAAGGGAATTAAAAATCTCCATGGATGATTTCCAAACCAAAAGCAAACAGCCATAAAGATTTTGGGCATAACCATACCTTTCATAATAGCTTCTTGTTCTTTTGCCCTTTTTTCTAATTGTTTTATAAAATCAGCTTCTTTCATATTTTTCTTTAAATGATTTTCTTGCTCGAAACAATAAAGATTCTGTTGCCTTAAAAGATAAGTTAAATCTAAGTGCTAATTCTTTCACAGGTACTTTTTCTTCATAATGAAGGCGAAGAATTTTTTCATGTGATTTTGACAAATTTTTTAATGTATATTCAATCTTATCCCTAACTTTATCTTTTTCATATTGAAATTCAGGTTGGTGAATCTCTTTATCAACTAGATCAAAAAATGGGATTTGAGAGAGAAGGACAGATTTTATTTTTTGTTTCCTGTAAAAATCTACTATCTTATGATGCGCAATCGAAAAAAGCCAAGACGACACATTCTGTTTTTTCTCCAAAAAGCCTAAGGAATCAATTGCTTCAAAAAAAACATCATTAAGTACTTCTTGTACATCTTCTTCCTTGGGAAGTTTTGATTTTAGATACAAAATGATTTTTGGGCTGTATTCGTGGTAAAATAAGCCTACAGCTTTGGAATCTCCGGAAATGATTCTGTCAATCAAGGAGGCCATAGCTCTATTATACCAAACTGCCTCGAATGATTTTGTAAAAATTTACGACTATTATATATACCCTTTTATGAATATACGAGACTTTTTAACTGTAAAAGAAAGACGGGAAGCACTAGAAAAAGAAACAAGCATTTCATTAAAAAACATTGCTTCAAGTTATATAGATGAAGAAACTGCTTCTCTTAAAAATTGCGAAAATATGATTGGCACTATTCAGGTTCCAGTTGGAGTTGCAGGCCCTCTTCTTGTTAGAAGTAAACTTCAAGAAAGGGAAGTGTATATCCCTTTAGCAACAACAGAAGGAGCCTTAGTGGCTTCAGTTAGTAGAGGAAGTAAAGCAATTACTCAAAGTAATGGCGCAACTGTAAGAAGTAAGCGCATTGGTATCTCAAGGGCACCAGTTTTTGTAGTACAAAACTTAGAAGAAGCAGAAGAAACAATAACATGGCTTGATGCTCAAATTCCACTTATTAAAAAAGTCGCAGAAAAAACATCTTCTCATTTAAGTTTTCATTCTTTAAAACATTGGTTAGTTGGGAAAAATTTATTTGTACGATTCGTGTTTGATACACAAGATGCAATGGGAATGAACATGGTAACTATTGCCGTAACAGAAATTGCTAAAGAGATAGAAAAAAATACTCCTGCAAAGCTTATTGCTGTTTCTGGGAATATGTGTGTTGATAAGAAATCGAATGCACTTAATGTTATTGAAGGACGTGGAATTCAAGTCTGGGCAGAAGTAGTTTTACCAAAAAATATAATTTTAGAAACTCTTAAAACATCCCCAGAAAAATTTATAGAAGTTATGCAAAGAAAAGTATATATTGGCTCAATTCTTTCCGGCAGTATTGGAGCAAATTCACACGCTGCAAATGTGTTGTCAGCTATTTTTTTAGCGACAGGACAAGACATAGCACATGTCTCTGAGGCAGCAAGTGTTGTAACTTCAGCAGAATTATTAGAAAATGGTATATACGTTTCTGTTTTTCTGCCTGATTTGCCAATTGGAACAGTTGGAGGCGGAACAAATCTTTCAACACAAAAAGAAGCATTACAAATTTTGGGAGTTAGTGGTGGAGACAAAGGAAAAAATGCAGAAAAATTAGCAGAAATTGTTGGTGCAGCAGTATTAGCAGGAGAAATTTCACTTGTAGCATCATTAAGTACTAATTCGTTAGCAGGTGCTCATAAAAAATTAGGAAGAGGAGAAAAATAATGGCAAGTATTATTGGATATGGGGCATATGTCCCACGATATAGACTTAAAATAGAAGACATTGCAGATGTTTGGAAAAAAGAAACAACAGAAATTGTTGCAGGATTGAGAATTATAGAAAAATCGGTTCCTGCTTTTGATGAAGATGCAGTAACGTTGGCTATACCGGCTGCAAAAAATGCATTTGCAATGGCAGGAATTAAGCCAACACAGATTGAAAGTGTCTATTTTGGTTCAGAAAGTCATCCCTATGCTGTTAATCCATCATCAACAATTGTTGCAGAGTATTTAGGAATTGGTAGAAATTTTATGGCAGCAGATTTGGAATTTGCTTGCAAAGCTGCTACAGCTGGTATGCAGGCAACTATTGGACTTATTAATAGTAAGCAAACCCAATATGGATTGGTTATTGGAAGCGATACTGCACAAGGAAAACCTCATGATATTTTAGAATATACTGCGGCATCCGCAGGAGTAGCTTACGTTTTAGGAAATAAGAAAACAGAAGCAATCGCCAATATTTTATATACATCTTCTTATACGTCTGATACGCCAGATTTTTGGAGACGCGATGGTGAAAAATATCCTTCTCATTTTGGACGATTTACCGGAGAACCAGCATATTTTACTCATGTTCTATCTGAGGGAAAGAAATTATTAGAACAAAGTAAATTAAAACCTTCTGATTTTGATTATTGCATCTTTCATATGCCAAACGGTAAATTTCCAAGAGCAGCTGCAAAAAAATTAGGATTTACTCCCGAACAACTTGCCCCATCTTTAACGGTTGATAAAATTGGCAATCCATATTCTGCGGCAGTATTTTTGGGTCTTTCTGCTGTTTTAGATATTGCAAAACCAAAACAAAAAATCTTTGTTGTTTCTTATGGATCTGGAGCCGGCTCTGATGGCTTTATTATAGAAACAACAGAACGTATTGTTAAGAAACAAAAAACAAATCAACCAATTATGGAAATGATTTCTCAAAAAGAATATATTTCATATACACAATATTTAAAACAAACACATACAATATGAAAATACAAATTTTAGGAACAGCAACGACAAAATTTGGAGAGCTATGGGGAGTCTCTCCAAGAACAATGGCACGAGAGGCAATTCAGAATGCAGTTGTAGCATCGGGATTAAAACCATCAGATATAGATGCAATTTTTGTTGGTAATATGTTGTCTGGAATTTTAGGTAATCAAGCAAATCTTGGCTCTTTAGTAACAGAAGAATTAGGAGAATTTAAACCATCCCTTCGAGTGGAAGGAGCTTGTGCATCAGGGGGATTAGCACTAAATACGGCAATAAATAGTTTGCTTTCTGGACAATATAAAACAGTATTAATAGTAGGTCTTGAAAAGATGACAGATCACAATAGCGATGATGTTACAGCGGGACTTATGGCGGCAGGATCTGATGAAGAAAGAATTGCAGGAGCTACTTTCCCTGGTCTTTATGCATTAATGGCTCGGGCATACATGCAAAAATATGGTATTACAGAAGAATTGTTGGCAAGTGTTTCTGTAAAAAATCATTATCATGGAACGTTTAATCCAAAAGCACAATTTCAAATGGCAATAACAGTTACAGATGTTATGAGAAGTTCTAAGGTTGCAGACCCGCTAAAACTTTTGGATTGTTCTCCCATTTCAGATGGGGCAGCAGCTGTTGTTATTACATCAGAACCATCTAAAAAATTTGCAAAAAAACCCGTATACATAACAGCCAGTGAAGTTGCAACAGACACATTAAGTTTTTATGAAAGATCTTCTTTTACTTCTTTGGCTGCTGTTGTTAACGCTTCTGCAAAAGCATACAAAAAAGCAGGAGTAACTTCTGAAGATATAGATGTTGCAGAAATTCATGATTGTTTTTCTATCGCAGAAGTTGTTGCGACCGAGGACTTAGGATTTTCAAAACGGGGAAAGGCAGCAAAAGATATTGCTGAAGAAAAATTTACCCTAGGAAAGGGGAAACTTATTACTAATCCTTCAGGAGGTCTTAAATCATGTGGTCATCCAGTTGGGGCAACTGGGATAAAACAAATTGTAGAAATTACTGAACAATTACGGGGAGAAGCAGGAAAAAGACAAGTACCCAATGCTAGAGTTGGTTTAACACATAATGTTGGTGGAACAGGTACCGTTGCAGCAATTCATATATTGCAAACAAAACTATGAAAGTAACGCCAGTAAAACTTTGGAGAAGACAAAAAGAAACAAGTTCCTTAATTGGGAAAAAAGGACATATTTTGCTATGGACAATTATTAGAGTTCCGGCAAAATCTTTTGGACAACAAGCACCATATCCTGTGGTTGTTGTTGAGTTGGAAGGTGGGCAAAGGATGGTCGGACAGTTAGTAGATTGGCAAGAAAAAGATTTGCGTGTTGGAACAAACGTAATAGCAGTTTTACGAAGATTAAGAACAGAAGAAAAAGCGGATGTTATCTCGTATAACATTAAATTTAAACCTCTATGATAGCAGTCTCAGCACCAGGGAAAATTCATCTTCTTGGAGAGCATAGTGTTGTCTATGGAAAACCTGCAATATTAACAGCTGTAGATAGGAGAACAACGATAACACTCACAGAAAGAAGAGATGATTTTGTTGTAATAACTACTCCAGATTTATCCCAAACTGCAAAATTAACACAGGAACAAATTATTGAAAAGACCGTCCATGCGAGACGAATTTGGGAAGAATTTACAAAAACAAATAATAAAAATTTACTCCAAACTATTACTGCAACACCCATTGATTTTGCAATTCTAGCAATTGGAGAATCTCTTTTACATTTTAGTAGAAAATTATCAAAAGGGCTTGCCTTTTCTGCAAACTCAACAATTTTTCAGGGAAGCGGTATGGGTTCTTCTTCTGCTTTGGCTGTTGCAATAGCAGGAGCATTTTCTGTTTTTTTTAATCAAAAATTGGATAAAGAAATAATTAATACTATTGCATTTGAAACAGAAAAAAAACGTCATGGATTTCCTTCTGGTGGAGATAATACAGCAAGTACTTACGGAGGATTTATTTGGTATCAGAAAAATGATAAAGAAAAAACAATAAAAAATCTTCCAATTTCTTTGTCAAAAAATATCCAGCAATCATGTTCTCTGCTTTTTACCGGAAATCCCATCGAAACTACAGGAGATATGGTTTCTTTTGTGAGAAAGCAATATGAAGATCAAAAAGAAAAGGTGGACCATATATTTTCTGACCAATCTGATTTAGTTATTAAATTAAAAAGTGCTTTAGAAAGAGATGATTTAGAAGAAATAAAAAAAATAATAACAAATGGGGAACGAAATTTAGAGAAAATTGGAGTAGTCTCACCAGCATCGCAAAAAATTATGAGAGAAATAGAGAAACTAAAAGGGGCTGCAAAAATATGTGGAGCTGGTGGAATTAAAAAATCATCAGGAGTAATTTTGGTAGTTCATCAAGATCAAAAAATGATACAGAAAATTGCTAATTATAATAATATTATTTATTCTCCAGTTGCATTAGGACAAGAAGGAGTAAGAATAGAAAAATGAAAATAGTTACAACATCTGCACCTGGTAAGTTAGTTTTAGTTGGTGAACATGCAGTTGTATATGGATATCCATGTCTTGTTACCGCAGTAACATCTCGAATAAAACTTGTAATAGAAGAAATTACAACAAAAGAAGTTATTATTAATGCTCCTCAAATGAATATCATGCAATATAGAAAACCTCTTTCTCAAATTGGAATTGGAGATATCCCAAAAGAAATAAGATTTGTTGAAATTGCAATTAAAAATTTTGCAGAAAAGTTTCCGTTTTTTTCTGGAATTAAAGTTACAACCGATTCTGAATTTTCTTCAAAAATTGGATTTGGATCGTCATCTGCTGTTACTGTTGCTTGCACAAAAGCATTATCAGATTTTTTTGGCTGTAATCTTTCTCAAAAAGACATTTTTGATCTTTCATATAAAACAGTGTTAGAAATTCAAAAAAAGGGATCAGGAGTAGATGTTGCAGCTGCAGTTTTTGGTGGGATACTTTTTTTTGTAACCAGTGGAAAGATTGTAGAAAATGTACCTAATTCATCTTTTGATTTTATTGTAGCATATAGTGGTGAAAAAATTGATACAGTGAGTCAGCTAGAAAAAGTAAAAAAAGAAGCAGACAAAAATCCGGAGAAAATACAAAATATTTATAAACAGATTGAAGAATTGGTAATAAAAGCTAAAAAAGCTTTTGAAGAAGAAAATATGGTTTTTTTTGGAGAGTGTATGAATCAAAATCATGTTTTATTGCAAGAGTTAGGAGTAAGCAATAAAAAATTAGATGCAATGGTTGCAGCTGCAGTTACGGCAGGAGCATATGGTGCAAAATTGTCCGGTGGTGGAGGAGATTGTATGATTGCAATTTGTGCTAAAGAAAAAAGAAGTATCATTGAATCGGCAATTACACATGCTGGTGGAGAAATTATTCATGTACAACCTAATGCGCAAGGAGTAGAATTAGAAAAATGAAAAATACAGCAGTTGCACCATCTAACATTGCCTTTATTAAATATTGGGGAAGAAAAAATGAAGAGCTTCGTTTGCCTGAAAATGCCAGTATTTCTATGAATTTAAGTAACCTTTTAACAACTACAACAGTAGAGTTTAGTTCCAATTTTACAAAAGACGATATTACTATTAATAATGCAAAAAACGAAGCACAAGAGAAAAGAGTTATTGAGCATTTAAATAGAGTTAGAAAAATGGCAAATATACAAACCTTTGCCAAAGTTGTATCTATTAATAATTTCCCAACAGGAACAGGTCTTTCTTCATCTGCTTCTGGATTTGCAGCACTAACTCTTGCAGCAGCAAAAGCTGCAGGACTTAATTTATCAGAAAAAGAATTATCCATTCTTGCAAGACTTGGGTCCGGTAGTGCTTGTCGTTCAATTCCAAATGGGTTTGTTGAATGGAAAGACGGAGACACTAACGATACTTCATATGCTGTTTCTCTATATCCTGAAAATTATTGGGATATTGCAGACCTTGTTGCAGTAGTTAGTACTTCTCAAAAAGATGTACCTTCTGCAAAAGGACAAATACTTGCTCAAAGCAGTATATTTTTTGAAACAAGAAAAAAACATATGTCTCAAAAAATTGCAGATTGTAGAAAATTCCTGCAAGAAAAAGATTTTATAAAATTTGGAGAACTGGTTGAACAAGAAGCTTTGGAATTACATGCAATTTATTTAACTTCAAAACCTTCATTAATTTATTTATTGCCCGAAACAATCAAGGTTATTAAAGAAATAAAAAAAATAAGACAAAATGGTTTACAAATTTACTTTACGTTAAATACCGGGCAAGATGTTCATATAATTTGTCTTCAAAAAGATGTAGAAAAAGTAAAACAACTTATAGAAAAAATTCCAGAAGTTAAAAAAACAATAGTAAACTTCCCTTCAACTGGTGCTAAAATAGTAGAGAAAGATTTATTTTAATATGACAAATCAAATTCCAAACCAACAATTATTATTAGTAGACAATAATGATAAATTTTCCGGCAAATACGCAGATAGAGCAAGTTGTCATACAGGAGATGGGTTGCATCATAGGGCATTTGTTGTTGTTCTATGTAACAAACATAATCAAATTCTTTTGCAAAAAAGAAAACATATGCTCTGGGATGGATATTGGGATGTAAGTGCAATTAGTCATCCGTTGCATTTAGAAACCCACGATGAATCGTATGAAGAAGCAGGGAAACGTGCTTTACAAGATGAAGTTGGTATTCATGATGTAAAACTTAAAAAAATAGGAGGATTTAATTATTTTGCCAGAGAAGGAGAATATTGTGAAAATGAATATTGTGCCGTATTAACCGGAACCTACAATAAAGAAGTTACTCCAAACCCAGATGCTATCTATGAATATGTATGGAAAGATATAAAACAATTTATAACAGAATGTGAACATCATTTAGTGGCCTATACTCCCTGGGCACTTTATACGGCAGATATTTTAAAAAGATAAAAATCCATTGACAATTTTTTCTTTTCATGTCCATTATATATATAGTTATTTGTGAAAAGAATTTCTTTTGCTAATAAATATTTCCTCGCTAGTATTTTTTTTGTCTTTGGCGTTCTTCTAACAAGTGTCGCACTTGTTTATGCAGATAATGCAAATTCTATTAATGCATGTGTCAGTATTGCTGGTATTCTCAGAATTCCTAAAAATGGAACATGTAGAAAAGATGAAAAACCACTTCAATGGAATATTCAAGGTCCCCAGGGAGTTCCTGGTCCAACTGGTGTGCCTGGGCCTCAAGGTTCTGCAGGAGGAATCTTAGGTTCTGCGTATATATGTCCCGGCTGTAATTTTACTGATAATGGCCTTATAGGAACAGTTCCCAATTTTTTTGCAGGAAAAGATTTAAGTAATGCATATATACCTGCAATAAATCTAGGTAATGCTCATGTTAATTTACAAAACACAAATTTTTCTAATGCTGTTATGGTGCAAGCTTTTTTACAAACAGCACAAGCATCGGGAGCAAATTTTTCTAACGCTCAATTAGAAGTTGCAAATTTTTCTAACGCAAACCTTTCAAATGCAAATCTTACTGGAACAAATCTACAAGGAGCAAGCTTTAGCTATGCTGATTTAACTAACGCAAATTTTTCTAATGCAAACTTATCTGATTTTATTATTCCACCTACAGTAGGTAGTGGAACAAGCCATGCAGATTTTACAGGAGCAGTACTTACTGGAGTTATTTGGTCAAATACAATTTGTCCAGATGGGACCAATTCAGATAACGATCCAAATCATACTTGTGTCGGACATTTTTAAAATAATTTTTATAATTCCCACCTAGCAAAAATTCCGGTAGAAAGAAGTCGTTTATTTGTTTTTTCTTGTAAAACCAATTCTCCAGATGTTATTGTTCCGCCCAAATCTCCTAAATAATCTTCTAAAACATTTTGCAACATAAGACTGGAAGAAGAAATTGCATAGGCATTTACAATAACAAATAATGGAGAATCAGATAAAACTTGTCTCACTAGTTCCATAAGTTTTGGAAAATCTACATTAAATTTCCAAACTCTGCCATCGGGTCCATGTCCAAAAACAGGCGGGTCTAAAATAATGCCATCATATTTTACTCCTCGTTTAATTTCTCGTTGGGTAAATTTAACTGCGTCATCTAGAATCCATCGAATTGATTTATCTGTTAGATTACTTGCCTCTTGATTTTCTCTTGCCCAAGCAATTGTTGGTTTACTTGCATCAACATGCGTTACTTTTGCTCCAGCAGCTGCAGCAGCTAAAGATGCAATTCCTGTATAGGCAAAAAGATTTAATACAGAAGTTGGTCTTTGTGCTTTAGAAATTTTTTCTGCAATAAAGTCCCATTGCACATGTTGTTCTGGGAAAATTCCTGTATGTTTAAATGGAGACATTTTACTCCAGAAAGAGAGGTTTTTATATTTTACTAACCATTTGTCTGGTAATGTATTTTTTCTAACCCATTGACCTTTATCCTCAGTTACTCTTTTAAAAACTGCATCCGACTTTTCCCATTCTAAAGGGGGGAGCTTTCTTTTCCATATAATTTGCGGATCAGGTCGTTGCAAAATATAATTTCCAAATTTTTCCAATCTAAAGCCATTTCCAGTATCTAATAATGAATATTCTTCCCAGCCGGTTGTTGATAAAATTTGCATAGATGTATTATACTATATATAGAGACAATTAATTTTTTTCTTTAGCGAGAAAAGTAAAAAAGGGTATTGACGAAGAAAAAAAAATAATTTATAATGCATTTAGTCTCAATTGATTGAGACATTATTTTTTAAAAACTATGGCCGATACAAAATTTCAAAGAACAAAACCACATCTTAACATTGGAACCATTGGTCACGTTGATCATGGTAAGACAACCACAACAGCAGCAATTGCAACTGTTTTAGCAAAAAAAGGTTTAGCAGCAGCAAAGAAATACGAAGATATCGATAATGCTCCAGAAGAAAGAGCTCGAGGAGTCACGATTAACATTTCCCACATTGAATACGAAACAGAAAAACGACATTATGCTCACATTGATGCTCCAGGTCATGCAGATTACATCAAAAACATGATTACCGGTGCAGCTCAAATGGACGGAGCAATCTTAGTTGTTTCAGCACCAGACGGACCAATGCCTCAAACACGAGAACACATTCTTTTAGCACGACAAGTTGGAGTACCAGCAATTGTTGTTTACCTTAACAAATGCGATATGGTACAAGATCCAGAACTTTTGGACTTAGTCGAAATGGAAGTTCGAGAGCTCTTAACAAAATACCAATACCCAGGTAACGATGTACCAATAATCCGAGGTTCTTCACTTAAAGCATTAGAAGGCGATCCAGCATATGAACAAAAAATTATGGAACTTATGGATGCAGTAGATAGCTACATTCCAACTCCAGTTAGAGACACAGATAAGCCATTCTTAATGCCGGTTGAAGACGTTTTCTCAATCAAAGGTCGAGGAACAGTTGTAACTGGAAGAA
>JAKAEF010000099.1 GCA_021820025.1 bacterium
AAAGTAGGTCGTAAGTTTTCACCAAGCAAAATATTACAGGTTATTGCATAAATTTTTTTCTTATATTATTCTGCTTCCAAATAACAAAAATTCATTACTATGGAATATACAGCATTTGAAAAAGTCCCGGCCAAAGCACAAACATATTCTTTTTTTGACCAAGTAATTTTCTGGTTTAGTACCACAAGTTTGCCAGCAGCATGGTTGTATGGCGCATACATGGCAGGGTGGAAGGGAGTTATGGCATCTCTTCTGCTAATTATTGGCATTAACGCATTATCTCTTATTCCTTGGGCATTTTTAGGACAAATGGCACAACAAACAGGTGGCTCCATGATGGCATTAGCCAGACCTGCTTTTGGAATTAAAGGTTCTATTGTTCCATCTATTTTTTACTTAATCTTTGGCATGGGTTGGGCAGTTATTAATGCATTTTTAGGTAGTATTGCACTATCTTTTATTTTTGCTCAGTGGCTTAAATGGCCATCTTATGCAAGCCCACATAATACCTGGTACATGATTGGCTATTTGGCTATTTTTGCAATATTAAACGGAATATTTGGAGCAATAGGGCACACATGGCTTAAAAAACTCCAATGGGCAGCAACAATTTTATTTTTACTTCTTGGAGGATATCAAACATATGTTGTTATTCATACTTGGGGATTATCACATCTTTTGGCTTGGAAACCGGCAACTACACTAACCTTTGGAACAGGATTTGGTCCATGGCAATTTGTTTTTCCAATGACCTTTGCATTCTTGTTTGACTTAATGGTTGCCTTTAACTGGACATGGGAGTTTATCGGAGATTTCTCACGATTTGCCAAAACAAAAAAAGCAGGGTCATGGGGTCCATTCTGGGGAGCTTTAATTGCACAAATTTGGTGGTTTTTTGTTGGAGCAATAGCCGTTGCATATTTAGCATTAAGTAGTGGCGGCAAATATATGCCACTTCTTGCTGATCCATCTTCTGCAACAGTTGCCGCAGGACTTGGCTGGTTGGCTGCATTAATTATTCTGTTTGCAACAGTAACTGCTGATGCAGGAAATATTTATGGATCTGGTCTTTCTATCTCTAACATGTTTCCAAAATTAAAACTTTCTCTTAGAAGTTTATTAGTTATTGTGTCTTTTCTTGTTTTCCCACTTTCAATTTTACCTTTAGTATTTAGTAACTTGCTTGATTTTTCTCTTTTCTTCTTAGACTTTATGGGAGCATTGGTTATTCCATTATGGACATTAATGTTAGTTGATTACTTCTTAGTTAAAAAAGGCAAATATTCAGATGATATGTTCTTAAAACAAGGCGGAAAATATTGGTTTACTAGGGGTTGGAACATTCCGGCAGTTGTTACCCTTTTCTTAGGAACTGGTGTCTATTGGCTCTTTGCATACGTATTGCCATATTCTGTGAGAAATATCACAACCGCAACGATTCCTACCATTATTTTTGTAACCGTTGTATATTTACTTTGGTCAAAAAGGAAATAAACTTCTATGCATCAGGAATTTTTACTTTGGCTCCATGAGTGGGTTAACAAACTTCCATCAAAAGTTTTCGAAGACTTTGATAATCCAGAAAGAATTGCAATTATTTCTGTAGATATGGTCAATGGATTCTGCCACAAAGGATCTTTAGCATCAACTGAGGTTAAAAGTATTATCCCAAATGTTGTACATGTATTCAAAAAAGCAAAAAATTATGGAGTAGAAAATTTTGTTTTACTGCAAGATGCACATCATCATGAAGCAACAGAATTTGAAGCATATCCACCACATTGTGTAAAAGGAACAGACGAAGCAGACGCAATTCCGGAATTAAAAGAACTTTCTTTTGCCAACCAATTTGTAACCATAGAAAAAAATGCACTCAGTCCTGCTTACGAAACATACTTTGATGAGTGGCTTTTAAAGCATCCAAAAGTTGACACTTTTATTATTGTTGGGGACTGTACAGATTTATGTGTTTATTCTGTTGCCATGCACTTACGTCTGTATGCAAATGCTAAAAATTTAAACAGAAGAATTATTGTCCCAAGCAATGCGGTTGCTACCTATGACATGCCTGTTAAAAAAGCTCAGAAAATTGGCGCATTACCACATGATGAGAAATTGTTACATCCACTTTTTTTATACCACATGGCACTTAACGCCATAGAGGTAATTAAAGAAATAAAATAATGTTTTCTGATCCTATTTTGCAAAAATTAGTTAAAAAGTATCCAAAGCCACGTTTTACAGACAGAAGCGAATTTTTGTTTGAAGACTTAATTGAATCAATTATTTCCCAACAATTATCTGTTAAAGCATCTGATACAATCTTTAAACGATTTAAAGCATTATTTATTACAAAAACATTTCCAAAACCGCAAGACATTTTAGAAAAATCAGATGAAGAGTTACGAAGTGCAGGCATTTCTTTTCAAAAAATTTCGTATCTTAAATCGGTAGCAAATGCTTTTATAAGCGACTTAATAGATATAAAAAAAATAAAAACAATGACAGACCAAGAAGTTATTGATTCCCTTACCCAAATAAAAGGAGTAGGGAAGTGGACTGCAGAAATGATTCTTATTTTTACTCTTAATCGCCCAGACGTATTTTCTATTGGCGATTTAGGTTTAAAAAATGCAATCACAAAACTGTATGGTATTACCGACAAAACAGAAATGATAAAGCTTTCAGAGAACTGGAAACCATACAGATCGACCGCTTCCTGGTATTTATGGAGATCTCTAGAGAATAATTAGGGAAAAAGGATATTATTTTATATAATAAGCATATGGCTGAGAGACAAAACTATGCATTGCAGAGGACACAGTTTCAGAATTTTTTTCAACCTGTTGTTAGAGACTTTATGGGAATGCATCGAGATGAACATGGAGAATTTGAATTTACCTCGATTGTGCCATTAGGACTTTATGAGACAACTCTCCCCAATGGGACAGCCTTAAGATCAATGAGTTTTTATATGCCGCATGCATTTAGCGAAATTGGCGGAAGAACAACAGATTGGATTTTAACGTTATCGTTTGATCAAACTAACAGTATTGTGGCTTTTGTATCTACACAAGCACGTGAGTATCCAATTAAAGGAAATGAGCAAGAAGAAAGAGAAGCTCAAAGCAGACAAGATCAAATCCCGACTATAAAATCCACTGGTGTTATAAGTTCTATTCGAGGCGGGGAACGACTGGGGTCTGTTACTGAGACAATGCATATGCAAGCATTAAGACTTTATGCAACAAGTAGAAATGCAGTGGTTATGGATGTATTAAACGACGCAAATAGAGCTCAACTACAACAAGCAGAACAAGCTATGAGGGTCGCTCCGCAAACTCCTGGGGCAGCAGAAAACCTAGATGAGGCAAAAGAGCAAAGAACACGATGGGAATCACTTTTTATACCAAATGGGCCTGGGGGATTTAATCAACAAGGAGAACGTTTCTTCTCTCCAACAGAAACAACTCAAATTCCACAATCATATATGCTTACAAGCTCAGGAGATCTACTTTCTCAAGATACACAAGCCATGTTGCAAAAATTTAATGGAACAGGACTTAATTTTTCCCCCCAAACAATACAAACGTTAATCCGACAAACGTATCAACAATTACTCACTCCTTAAATAGCAAAACAAACATCTGCTAAGATTTTTTTATCCGGAAAAGCATACAGGCAAATATATGAATACAAGTAAGAAAACGTTTCGTGTTGTTAGTTTTGTAAGAACAAAAAAAATATTCTTATAGGTCAATTGATCAAGGGTATAATATGTGCTAATATAGGTTACAACATGCCGAAAGCCTCAGATTACACAAGTCAGCAAATTCAAGTATTAGAAGGTCTTGAACCGGTTAG
>JAKAEF010000008.1 GCA_021820025.1 bacterium
TTTAATAATTGCATCTGCCTTTTTCTTTGTTTCTTCTGGATTTGTTGTTAGTCCTGCTTTGTAACCTTTTATAGAAGAATCCATTTTAGACCTCTTGGTAGCATCTGTAATTACTTTTCCATCTCTTACAATAAAATCCGGACCAACAATTACTCCAATATAATCTAATTCCAATCCCTGGCAAGTATGAATACATCCAACTTCATTAACTGATTCTGGGGCAATAGCCCACAATCCTCCATCACTTGCTAAATTCCATTTCATAGAAAAGTTGTATTCTGGAAATCTAATATCTTTCAATACAGTGTTATTTTTACTTACCCAGTCCCAACAATATCCAGCAACAAGTCGTGCTTTATTTTTCTCTTTATTCTTTTCAAAAATAATGTCTCGAAGTTTAGACGGTGAATCAACAATTTGGAAATCAAATTCTTCTGTATCTAATTTTGTATTTGCCGTTTCTTTTATTTGTAAAACTTCATCAAGCCATGCAATATATCCATCAGAACCATTACATCGAAATTGTGAAGAAAGTTGTAATGTATGCACTTTTGCATTTGCCTCTTTTGCCCGCTTTTCTATTTCTTCTTTATCTCCAATATCATGCCAGGTAACCTTTTGGTCCTCGTCTACAAAGAAAATAGAAAATTTACTTGCATTTATAATTTCTTTTATTTGATTTTCTCCTAGATTTTTAAACATTCCCGACTTCCCATTTAAACGATGTGCTTCATCAACAATTAATGTGTCAAAAATATTTTTTTCTACATCGATATAAGAACCTGATCCGGAAAATAAATTACCTATTTCCGTTTTTCTCATGGTACCAGTCAACATACTTTCATATACAGTTCTAGGTGCTGCGTTTTTACTAACATACTGTGTTATTTGTCCAATTTTTGTTAGCGCAACTAAAAGATTTATTGCAACAACTGATTTTCCTGTTCCTGGTCCTCCCTGCACTATCAAAACATTTTTATTTTCTGCTGACGATTTTCTAGCTAATGCTAGTGCATTTTCGTAAACAACTTTTTGATCATCAATCATTATAAATTCTTGATTTCCTTTAAGCATTTTAGCAAGACTATCAGCGAGGCTTTTAGAAGGTTTAATTTTCCCTCCATCAATACGATAAATAATTTTTGATGTATCGCCTTTTTTTACAAATCGTTTAATAAATGCCTGAAGTTTTTCTTTTTCTTCATCACCTTCAAGAAATACAGGAGCCTTTTCTATGTAATCTGCATAAAAGTTATTTTTTATTACTTGGTCTGGAATATAATTGTGTAAATACGCACATGGTCGAAGTTGTATATTCTCGTCGTATACTGTTTGGTTAAATCCCTGAAGAAGTGCGGCATATGACCATACCTGATACGAAGGGTGACTTACTTCTCCATAAAAATCTGTATATACTAATGCATCTTTGTCGGAAAGTTTTACAGAAGACCACTGTTTAAGTTCTATGAGTACTGCATGATCTAGATTCTCTTCATTTTGACCAGTAAGAATAAAATCAATTCTTTTTGATGTTTGGGGAATGTGATATTCAATTGATACTCCAGAATCTGCGGGAATTTCATCATCTCGTAAAACATCACGCATATAGCGTAAAGACTTTTTCCAGGAATCTTGTTCGGATTTCCCAACATGTTCTCCTGTCTTCTCTAAATATTTTTCTAAAATAATTGCTTCTATTGCGTTGGATTGTACATCTTGAAGAAAATTGTCTTTTGTAGATTGATAAATGATCATATTTAAAGCTCAGTATATTTTTTAGAAGTTCCTTTGGCTTTTTTTACTGGATATTTTTTATCATTTTCTTCCATCTTCTTTTCAAGAGCCTTGTCTAAATCAATTTTGAGATCATGTGATAAAAGCAAAAGCCAGTAGTACACGTCTGCTAACTCTTTTTCTAAAGCTTCTCTCTTGTCTTTTGGTAAATTACCGTCTTTTGTCCATTGGAATAGCTCAAGTACTTCTGCTGCCTCGAGGGATAGTGAAATAGCAAGGTTTTTTGGTTGGTGGAATTGTTCCCAATCTCTCTTCTTCCGAAAGTCCAAAATCTTTTGCAACAAGCTTTTCATTTACTTCGGTATTATACTCCTAACTGTGATAATTGTCGCATATGCAGATTAAAAAATTCTTAAATAGATTTCTGTGTTAAAACTAATCTTGAATTTATATATAAATTATCATTTTGGTTGACAATACTCTTACAAACTATCAAATTCAATTACATTAAATCAATTCTTTCCTTTATAAACTTCACTATTTGCTTTGGGTTATGAGTTTTTCCATTAATATATCCATCTGTTTTAAAAACCCCATCAACCCTTCCATCATCCATTTTAATAAACATAATTTTTTCATTCATCCGTTCCATAATTATTTCTTTAATAGCACGAAATTCAATACCACACCACTCTTTTTCTTGGTATTTTTGACATAAAAATACAACAATCAGTTTCGATCTGTTTTTGTATATATCTTGAAGTAACGTATCTAAATTTGGTCTAGCTAACTGGGCTTTATAATTATTGTCGTAAAAATATGCATCAGGTCCTATTTCACTTTCCAATTCTGCAACAATATCTTCAACGTCTCTTCTTATTTCGCCAGGGAATGATAAGGAAACATCAAATTTATGTTTTGTAACATCAACTGCTTTTGAATCTCTAGTAATCCATTGTGGTAACTTTATACTTTTTGAGGCCAATTCTTTTGCTAAGTTAACGTCTTTAATCGCCCAATGAGTTCTATTCATTTCATAGGTGGAAATATCAAGTTCAAATAACATGTCAGAAATATCGGAGTAAGTTAAGAATTTATCTAAACTAATAAGTTCATAGCTAACTCGAATCTTTCCTTGTCTTTTTATCACTTCACGAATCAGTCCAAATTTTGGATCTTTCTCATTTACTGATTCATATGCAAATATACATGGAAAACGGATAATGTCGCTTATATTACTCTGGGAAAGTTCTCCGTATTTTTTTACAACTTCCTTATCGGTATATTCAAAAACACGATCTGAACTTAGGATGAAAGGTTCACCATCCCAAGAGTCAGTATTATATGATACTAATAAGTTATACATTATTTATTTAAACTTTCTCTATTCTTCGCTTCATAATTTTTTATAAATCTAATACCAGCATGTAGTGTAGCTAAATAAAAATGGAAAATCCAGCTATACCATATTGTTTTATCATACTCCTTATGTTGCTCAAGATCATGATGTCTAATCGCAAACTTATTTGCAATCTCGAATAATGTCCCATCATCAGCTTTGGATAAGATTTTATAGTTGGTAAGCTTTTTGCGTAAAAACTCTAACACATCTGCTAGGTCTTTTATTGCTGCTTTTTTTTGGTCTATGTCTTCATTTCTATTTCTAAATTTATGAATTGCTTTTTTAATTATATTTTCAACATTCTCCATGTCATATCGGGGAACTTGTGCATCAATAATTTCTTCTAAACCGTCTTTACTTATTGTTAAAATTTCACCATCTCTTGATAATTCATATCCGTTTTCGAAATCACATAGGAATACATTTACGGCATCTCTAAATTCCTGTTTTCCAACTTTATCATCATAACTCTCATAGTCCATATAATTCCAACCAGTTTCAGTCGTAAAATTACCCCATTCTCCTGGTTTAGAAATATGATCGAATAAAAATTCAATTGCATCAAAGATTTTATCCTTAGTAAGGAATGTTGTATCCAAACCCTCTGATAAGAAGAGTTTTCTTCTAATTGCAAGCATACTTTTTGAATTCGCCTCTTTGGGGATATCAATTGAGGTAATGTTTAATTTTTCCTTAAAATAATCTTTTTGACGGAAAAAAATGAAACTTTCGTTCAAGAGTTCTTGTAGAGAAGGAATATCAATATTATTACCATTAATTCTAGATGAATAATATTTTCTGAATTGAATAGCCATAACGATATTATATTACAAGATTCTTTAAAACTGAAAAGATTGCAGTACAAGGCTTTCTAATACTACAGAACATATTGTTTAATTACCTTGTTTAAAAAAAGCTTTTGTATCTAAAAACAACGTTTTGAGGCTAAAATATTCTTTGTTTGGGATATGCGGTCAGACCCTTTGTTTGGGATATTCTTTGCCTGTTGACAAATATAGCAAAATTGCTATAATTTATTAGGATTAATTAGGTTTAATAAGAATATATTAGATTTAGCTAACTGGAGGAATTGATATGGATTGGGCAACACACAAAAAAAAATTATTAAAGAATCCTAAAGTTGTGTCAGCATTAAAAGATACAGAAATTGAGTATCAAATAGCTTGCGCTGTAATTGAAGCAAGAATCAATAAAGGCTTGACTCAAACAGAGCTTGCTAAAAAATTAAACACTACTCAATCTGTCGTTTCTCGGGTTGAAAGCGCAAAGACTGTTCCAACATTAAGCTTTCTTAAACGACTCGCAGACGCTTTAAACGTTTCTCTACAAGTTCAATTTAAAGCATAAGATACTTGCTTATTTCTTAGCTTTTGAATAAAAATCCCTAAGCCGTAACTGTGCAGTTTTAATTTCTTGTCGGTCGGTTTTTTGTTTCTTTTTGTTAAATCCATGTAACATCAGAAATGTTTTACCAGTAACAGCAACATAGAAAACTCGCAAATTATCTCCTCCAAGAATTCTCAATTCCCAAAGCTCAGTACCTGTCAACTTTTTTGTATGCGGAGGACCAAGTCGTATCCCAAAATCCTCAAGGAGCGTAAATGTGTTAATAACTTTTGCTTGGGCAATCGCGTCTAAATTATCAATAAATTCAGCAACGGGATATGTACCAGAAGAAGATTCGTAATATTCTATTGTCCATTTTGTTGCAGGTTTAGAAGAATTCATTGCCCATAGTATAGCAATATTGCGATAACATGCAATAACCAATTTATCAATTTTTATGGAACACTTAAGATGTAAATTTTTGTTTGGAAAATATACTCCGTGCATTGTGTTAGATGTACTTTTCTATCTTCAATCAAGAAATTGAGGCTATTTATACCTTTGTCATTGATATGCGGTCCGGAAGGAATCAAGGTTGTTTGAGTTTATTCTGCATACTCAAAACAAGAAACAATAATACTGATAATAAAAATATATACTGATTGTTGGTTAAAAGTAACTCTATGCTTTGAGGACGTAGTAACTATCTTTTGTTGTCCCTTTTTTCTCAATATAACCCTTTTCAGTTAATGCTTTTAATAGATTAAATGCCTGTTGGCGCGTTATTTTTAATTCTTTCACTAAATCAGCCGTATTCATTTGGCGATATTGTTGAAGAAGTTGTAGAGCCTCTTGTTCTCGTGGGGAAGGACGCATATCAAAAGAAAGCTTGCTTAATCCTGATTCAACATTTCCCACTGCGCTCTGCAGGGAAAATTTTACTCCTTCTGTGAAATATTCTAACCACTCTGTCTGATCGCCACGATCTGCGGAATGAAGACTATCTGAATAGTTGTCTCTATCTATATCATAATAATCATCCAGTACAAAATACTTGTTAATTAAGTAATGATTTTTCAGGAAAATAAGTGCAGTTGCTAATCTACATGTTCTCCCATTTCCATCTTCGAAAGGATGGATATAAACAAACTGATGATGGAAAAGTCCAGCTTTAAGAATGGGAAGATCTTCACTTTTTTCTACCCATTCAGTTAATTCTCCTAATGCCTTTTCTATTGAGACTCTGTCATGGAATGGTGGGTTATGCTTTATAAAAATTTCTCCAGTTGCAGCTCTATTCCCTACGATTATCTCCTTATTTCTTATTTGACCTTTAATAGCCTCGTCTACTCCACTTAACAACTCTTTATGGATACGTAAAATTTGCTGTACATCTAGAGGTTCTTTTACTTTCTCTTCAAGATTTTTGAGAATATTAAAATAATTGACAACTTCTTTTTCATCACGATTGACAGGAACTCGTTCATTAAGGAGAAGGTTCGTAACAGCTGCTTGTGATAATGGATTACCTTCAATGCTATTTGAAGCATAGGAAGATTCTATTAAATTATCTCTTTGTAAATTAAGTAATAAACTCTGAGGAATCTTCATTCCTTCGAGTCTTCCATAAAGACGTTCGATTTCGTTTATGTTTGAGAGAATCTTAGGTGTAATAGTATAATTTGGCAGATACATACTTATTCTAGAGTACACATATTATACAGAATTGTCAAGCTAATTGTCAAGCTAATTGTCAAGCTGTGCAATAGATTGAGGCTACTTCCTTCTTTGTTTGGGATATGCGGTCGGATCTTATATCCAGATATTTTGTATCTCCAAAACAGGACTTTGTATTGACAACTCTACTAAAAATAACTATTGTAGAATGACATATGGACATGAAAGATCTTCAACAAATAGCACAATTACTTGATGAAAAACTTAATCCATTGAAAGATGAACTTAAAGAACATGGGGAGATGCTTAAAAAGCATGGTAAGGTTCTTGAAGATCATGGTAAACTTCTTCGTTCACTCAAAAAAGACCAAGAGACAATGTTAGCAATGCTTGATAGGGAGCAAATGTCTCAAAGAAAAAGACTCACCAAGCTAGAAGAGCACGTAGGCTTTCCTTCCATTTCCTAATATTTTATCTTGTTTCAGACATCCTTTTGTATCTATAAATATAGTATTAAAGCTCGTTTCGTCCTTATTTTGGGACATGCGGTCACCTTATATTCAGATATTTTGTGAAGGCAGAGGTGGTTGGAAATTAAAAAGCTTACAGATTAATAACTTAAATAGTAAATATTAGCTTGAATCTTCAGATAAAATATTCAACGAAATAAAATATAATTCCAGATAAAACAGATGCTGACCAGAAGATAAGAAAGATAAAAGTAAAGTTTTTGTGCACTTTGAAATAATTTATACCTTTTCTGTACTTAAACCATGCAAGTACAAAGAAGATAATAAGCGAGATAAACATTAAAAGGGAAAGTGTTCCATGAAAGATAGCAAGTGCTACATGCCAAGGTATGTCTATTTTCTCCGTATGATTAGGTACACGAAAAGCCATGTAGCTAATATTGAAGACTATTTCATAAAGTAGGGCAAATGCAGCCAGTTTTGTTGGAAATTTATTAAATTTGTAGCACTTATAAATCGTGTAGAAAATAATAGTTGAAATAACTATTTCAGCAAACAACGTGATAGTGCTATAAAGTGGAGCATGCATAAGTTACATTATTATATGTTTATCCCTCCAAATCAATTTATATATTTTCAGTTTATCTGGCAACTCGTTAAGTATTGGAATATATGGGAAAGCAATAAATACGAGCATAAGTATTCCAAGAATTTCAGCTCCATGTTGATCCTGATTAACATCGTTTTTTAAAATTGTATTATCCATAAATCCTAATGGAGCAAGCCACCATGCACCTGGAGGAAATTGACCTTTTTCTTCTCGAAGCATACCGTATTGTTGCGTTGTTATTCCTAATTTAGTTGCTTTATCTTCAAGAACACCAGTATCTGACAAGAAACGAAGCACGTAAGTAGGATTATAGCCTGTATTTATTTCATTTCGTAATGACGCTTCATATAATCCACTTTTTGCCATTAAAACAAGCGAACTAATCATTGGAATAACAGGATTATTGTTATCCAAATTGGGTATTATTTTTCCGTTATTGGAAAAATAATTTTTTGCTAAGTTTATATTTTTATTTTGCAATTGCTTATTTTCTTGATTAAAAGAATCAAATAAATTTACTGTTCCCTGCTGAGTTTTAAAATACTCAATATAAGGGGTAGCAATATAAACATTTTTGGTATTAAACGTATATGGATCAATCGTATCAAAATATGTTGCAGTGTCAGAACTGTAATCTAATTCGCTAAGAAGTGTTTGTGCCATAAGACGTGGATCTTCAATAGCAACTTGCTTAATAGTTACGGGAGCAATTAAAGGCGAGGGGAAAATTATTGCCAAAAGGACAATAACACACACCAAAATAAAACCTCTGAAAAAAAGAACAAAATGATTTGCTTTTACTATTCTATATTCAAAGTTTTTTTTATAGGGAGTAGCTATACCCCGAAGACGAACTAACGCATAATGAAGAAAAAGAATTCCCAAAATAATAATGGGAATTATAATAATATGAATACCATAGACTTGAGCATAATTAAGATTATTGATAAAACGACCAATACCTGAGCCATTATATAAATCAGCGCCTTGTAGACTTCGCCATTGCGATGAAAAATCATTTCTAAGTACATAGCCGAATTCTGCATTAAATAGTACTAAAAAAAACATTAATGCTCCAAGTACCCAGACAAACCTTCGTGGAGGTCTATAGCCACCTGAAAAGAATACAATTAAAAGATGGAGAATAATAAAAACAACAAAAGCCTGCGTTGCCCATAAATGAATACTTCTAATAAACGTCCCCATAGATGTGGTAAACCACCAATCGGGTCCAAAAAAAACAAGAATAACGCCAGAGATAATGAGGAGAAAAAAACTAATCATTGATAGAAAGCCAAGAGAGTAAAAGAATTTATTTGCATAGGAAGGTACATTTTCAAGCCACACAATTTTCAGTAATTGTACTATCCCACTGTTCTCTATCTTATTTTTCATCTCTTATTCGAGTATTGCTCTAATAAAATAGCGTGTCAAGGAAAAAATACTAAACTAGTAATTAATAACTTTCATAGCTAATTTTTTTTGTTTTGCTTATGCGGTCATCATATTACCAACAACCCACCGCTATTTGCAGTGGGTTATTGAAAGAGTAATTTCTCTTATTGTGCCAATACAGCACCATATCCATTGGGGACTGCATGTGCAAACCACATATGTCCCGGTCCGACATTTGGATCTGTTCCTTGGTCCATGACTACCTCATAATTACCCCAAACAGAGTAACCACCTGGCTGCCAATATGGACTATTTTCTGCTAAGGAGCCAACCCAAATAATTTTATAGTGCCAATTTTGTCCTGATCCGTTAGAAACTTTTCCATTCCACTCATTGTCATCCCATGCACCCAGACAATAGGTAGGATTGTCGTACCCATTATTGTTGCAATTGTCCCATTGTGCATTCCACTTCATGACCAATTGGTCATTGGCATAAACGCCCAAGGAATTTTCGCAAGCACTTTTTGCAGCACCGGATGCAAGACACCAATTGAGTGCTGTTCCGTTAAAAATACGTGCACCATAATTATATCCATATTGATTAAATCCCGATGCTAATGCAGGCGTTGCAATAAATGCAGCAAGAGTCAAAAGAGTAGATGCAAAAGCAAATAATTTTTTCATTTTTTCACCTCCTTTACTGGCAATATGTACACCCAGAAACAAAAAATGTCAAGCGATACAGACAATTATGAAGCGAGAAAGATTATCAAATTGATTTGCATTATTAAAGAATTCTATATATGCTAATTAAAAGGAGGTGATTCTTCTGAATAAAAAAACAATTATTACTGTTGCAGCAGTAGCAGCATTAATATTTGGGTCTACGGCTCCAGCACTTGCCCAACAACAAGGTCAAGAAAACAGCAACGGCGGCTTCATGAATATGTTTACCCAGTTTTTCTCTCACTTTTTTCAGAGAGGACAAGTAAACCAAGGACAAGGATATGGTTTACAAAATCAGGGAAACTATCCAATGATGACCGGAGAACCAACTGGCACTCCAGAAAAAATGGAGGAAGCTAGGTTGCAGGGGCTTATTACTGCCGGAAAAATAACTCAGGCACAAGCTACCGAAATTACTGCAGAAATAACTAAAATTGAGTCCGAAATTACTGCCTGGTCTCAATCAACGGGCATTAATGCAGCATATGTTTATGGCGGCTTACGAGGCATGGGTGTTGGACTTGGTCCAAATGGACAAAATGGTCCTGAAGTAACCGGTATGCCAGAAAGACCTATGCAATTGCAAAACGGTCAAGGATACCAACAAGGTGGACAAGGAAATAATGGCGGAATAATGCGAGGCAATAACCGTTAATTTTTTTGTCTTTTTAACAAAACAGGTGGAATTTTTTTCACCTGTTTTTGTATTAATAGAGGCTTATCTTCTTCTTGCTTCCCACTTTCTTCTATCTTCTTCTTCTGCTGCTAATTGCTCTCTATAAGTTCTTGGCATAATGTTTCTCTTAAAGTCATTTCCATAATCCCCTGGCTCTGCATCATTGCGTAATGCTCTTCCATATGCTTCAAAAAAATGTTGTGTGCCTCTAATAACCAAACATTTTACTGATTGTCCATGATTGTCAAATACACCTGTCCTGTCAATAATATTAATTGCAGCATATTGGTATTGTTCTGAGTCTTTGTCTGGGAATAATTCTCTCATTCTTCCCATAAGATCATCAACAGAAGTTGCAGGAGTTGCAAAATACTGAGCAACTTCTTTAATGGCTTCATTCCATGGTCCTAGTTTTGTATCACGATCCTGAATAATTCCCTTAGCGTATATATCCATACCAAATGCGGCTGCTAAGGCTAAAACAGGAGTAAAACCATATAAGGGCTTATTTGCTTCGCTTATGTGTAGTGGGACTTGATCAACTGATGTCTCCATAGCGGTTGCTATATCTTCAACTTGTGAGGGGACTCCTCTTCTAAGTGTTTCTTTCCAGATTGCAGGAGTACTAAGTGTCATTACTTCTGCTAAAAGTGAATTTACATCTAACCATCTTGGTGCTGCACTTGCAGCTTTATTTAAATCGATAGCTGCTGTTAATCTTTCTTGATCCAAAACGGAAGGACGTCCAAATTGTAATGCTGCGTTAAATACTGCATATGCTGCATCTGCAGAGGAAATAACACTGTTTACAACACGAGCAGTTGCTTTTCCTGCTTGTGAATATTCATGTATTGGCATGTCCCATATTATATACTAATTCCTTTAAACTTTCAATAATTATAGGGTATATTTATTGATTTTAAAGTTGTGCGGGAAGGAAGCTATTGTAAATGTTTATTAAATCCAAGTTAATATAATATGGCGGATATTGCATGCTTAAAAAGTACACTTTTCCGCCTGATAAAAAGTAAACTTCATCTTGTACTCGTGCAGGAGGATTCCCTCCGGGTGTACTGCTAAATTTAATAGCATCTTTGCCTTTAAAAGAAAAATTTGGTGTAGTTGCAGTAAATGCTTCATGTGAACCTGTTGGCCACCATTGCATAATATTAGTGGCACTTTTGGCATCTATGACGTTTACCACAAATGTGTCACTATTGGTCTGGTCTGTTAATTGGATTCCTGAAAGAACAGTATTAGACGTATTTCCGACTGTTTTTCCATAGGTTTTTTTAAGAATCCAAGTTTTAGGATACATAAGATTAAAAGCAATATCTGCGTCTGTATAATTTATCATTGAATTTTCTGCTAATTTTGCAGTTGTTGTTTGTGTAGCAACTGTTGGCATTGCACTTGTTGGTTCTACTGTTACTGTAGGTTGTACCATGGATGTTTCTTGTTTTGCAGTCTGATTTACTTGCCTTTTTCCTAAAACAAACCCTCCATAAGAAACACCAACTACTATGCAGAAAATTAAAACAATAAGAATTAGTTTTTTAAGTATTCCTTTTGGTGCTGTTTCTTGTAACTGAACTGGGTCCATACGACATAATTTTCTCTTAAATAAGAGATAAAAGCAACCATGCTTCTAATAACCAGTTACTACGCTGTCTTAACAGTAATTTTTTTTGGTTGTACAGCAGGTGACTTAGAAAAAGTCACATGCATAACTCCATGTTTGCATACTGCATCTGGTTCTTCTTTCCAATCAACACTGCTCGGTACTGCCACCTGATATGAAAAACTACTTGTAGCTTTTCTATAATATTTTTTCCCTTTTTTCTCTTCTTCATTTTTTTCTCCTTTAACCCACAAAACCCCCTTGTCAAAAGTTACTTCTACGTCTTTTGGATCAATACCCGGAACAGCTGCTTCTATATAAACATTTTTTTCATCTTCAGAAACAGATAAACCATTCACTGCAGTTGTTGGAAGCATACTTGATACGTCTTCCCATAAATCCGATGCAAAAATAGGAAATCTCCAAAAACTAGGAATTATATTTGCCATCTTCTCACCTCCTTTTTTTTATTACTATGAAATATTATTAGAGAAAATCTATGAGATTTATCACAAAATATTTATACAATTTTTTTGTTATACTAACTTTGTTATGTTAAAAAAAGTTCTCATGGGAATTGTTTTAACTATTCTTCTTTTTGTCTCTTTTTTCCCAAGAAGTATAGAGGTGCTAAATGGGAATCCTGTTTTTGAGACAGATCAAGGCCGTGACTACATGGCGGCAAAAAGTATTGTTGTAGACCATAAATTTACACTTATTGGTGCAGAATTAGGAGCTGGTCAGGCAGGACTGCAATTTTTATTTCACGGACCAGGATATTTTTACCTCATCGCTTTGGCTTTAGTTTTATTTAATGGCAATCCTGTTGGCGGAGTATTTTTTATGTTGTTGTTTGGCCTCTCTGCAATTGCCTTTAGCATTTATTTTACTTCAAAAATGTTTGATAAATACGCAGGAATTTTAATGGGCTTTTTAGTAGCACTTTGTCCGTTTTTTATTGGGCAATCACGACTTATGGAAAACCATTTTCCAAGTGTTGTTTTTATTATGCTTATTTTTTATTTGGTATATTTATTTACCAAAGACAAAAAGACAATATACATTTTTTGGGCAACGTTTATTTCTGCAGCAATTTATAATTTTGAATTCGCACTTTCTATTCCATTAACAATAACACTACTTATGTTTGTAGTAATAATTCTTAGAACAAAAATTATTAGAAAAATTCCCGTCATTTTAGGGGCTTTAATTTTGGGATACCTACCAATGATTTTATTCGAGGGCAAACACGGATTTATGGGAATTAAAAGTGTCTTTACGTATTTATTTAGCCATCACCCAACAAGCAGCGTTTCTCCGGGATTTGGTAAACATGCGTTAGATATTTTTAATTTGTATGTGTACAGTTTTACCGATAGTTTTGCTGGACATTTACTTATTCCTGTAGCATTTGTTCTACCACTTTTTATAGCACTTGTTTCATTTGTGTATTACAAAGAAAAATCAAAAATATTTAAAACATATTTTATCTATATTTTTCTTTTATATCCATTAAATTTTGCAATATTTTTGTTACTGAGAAACATTGTATTTTTACACTATATTATAGATTTGTACGTTGCTAATTTACTGCTTACCGTGTATGCTTTGTGGTCTTTATATAAACAAAAATATTATTGGCTAAGCGGTATCATTTTTGCTTATGTATTACTTCTTTTTGGATTTGGAACAATAAATGCATACAATGTTTCTAAAAGCGATTATTTTGATTACGGAGGAGTACATAAATTAAAAGCAAAAATTGAAGCAGTTGATTTTATTTATAATGATGCAAAAGGAAAACCATTTGGATTATTTAGTTTTGACCCACCTGTGTACACATATCAATATGATTATGCTGTGTGGTGGCAAGGAACAACAAAGTATCATTATCTTCCAACACAAAATAAAAACGGAGTATTTTATTTGCTTATAGAACCTGACCCAAGTAAGCCTTGGACTTATAAAGGGTGGGAACAAACAATTATAAAAAGCGGAAAAGTAATCTTTACAAAAGTTATGCCAAACAGCGGATTAATTGTAGAGAAAAGACTTGCAGAATAATTTATAACTGCGGGAAAAAGTTTGGATCAACTGGTAATTCTTTTGATGGATCAATAATAAATTTTTCTACTTTTGGATAAGGATCTCCAAACACTTCTGTAGTAATCGGCGCTTCTGTAATATGCAACGTGTTTTTTACAAAATAAATTGCGTCAGGATCTGATGGAACATTTTCTAAAATAACATACACATTCTTTTGTTTTTCATCTGTTGGAATATACCCATATTTTCTTCCCTGCCACCAAAATAAATATCTGTATACATAATCATACACAGGAGGCGTTTGCTCATAGGCAGAAAATTTTTCTCCATGTGCATCATTATAAATATAATTTAAAACTCTTTGCTGTGTTGAAAAAACTTGATATCCGGGAACCAATCCTCCGCCATACCATTGATTTATTGCACTCCATGGAGCATACATAAATAATAAAATGATTGCCAAAAACCAGAATAATCTAAATTCTTTGTAATACTCAAACAAAAATCCAAGTCCAAAACAAAGTAACATTGCATATAAAGGCGCTGTGCCAATCCAGTAATATCCCCAAACACTATATTTTAGGAAAAGAAAAACAAAAAATGGAGAAAGTAAAATGATTGTTGTTAAAACAATTGTTGTTAATTGCTGTGCATCTTTTTTTACTCTAATCATTATTCCAACGCCAATTAAAAATAAAATAAACAAAGTGTAGTTAACCAATACATTCGTTGTTACAGATTCTAAGGTAAATGCTTTTAAATCATCAATTCTTAGTATTATTCTTGTGGTTAAATTATCGGGTGCCCCTTTGTGTGTTAGATTTTGTCCGCCTGTTGTAATGGTGGTTACAATTGACTTTGTCATTAAAAATTGATGACGCATATCAAATAAAAGTGATGGAATAAATGGGAGAATAAAGAGCAAAGCAGAAATAATTAGCGTTTTTATTTTGTTATGTTGTTTACCTTTAAAAATAAAATAACCTACAAGAATTAAAAATCCGGGTAAAATGCCTAATCCATAAATAATTTCAAAGTGCATTATTAAACCTTGCAGAATAGAAAGCAGCATAATTCCCCATTTAGAGTGTTTGGCCAATAAATAAATTCCTAAAAAATATAAAGGCATAAGCCACACAATTGGATAGGGATTCCAAATAAATTGTGTCGTGGCAACAGAGTACCCTGCAAAACCTAAAATAATACTACTTAAAATTGCCGCATGGATATTATGAATTTTTTTAAAAATAAAAAATGCAGTAGTAACTGAAGCAATAGAACAGACAACCATAAACCACGGACCTTATAGTGGATTTCCATTACTTATAGCAAAAGGAATTGCCAATAAGTAATACCAAAAAACTCCTTGGAAATATCCTTGTAATCCTCCGCTTGATGGACCGATTAAAATGAACTTGTGATCTACAACAATTTTTTTAACCCACAAAAAATCTCTTGCGCTGTCAAAAAGAAATAAAATATTGTTATTAAAAAGCCCAACTGTTCTTACAAGAAAAATAAAGACAAAAATAACAGCTATAAGAAGAATAAGAAGGTGCGATTTTTTAAACAACCAATTCACAGGTAAGTTTATTATAGAGTGAAGACCACGAAAAATTCAATGGAGGTTAATTTTTTTGTCGTAAAAAGGCTGGAATATCCCAAACTTCTTCATCTTCTTCTTTTTTCTCCTCTGCGGGTTTTTGGAATACTGGTTGTTTTGGTGCTTGCTGCACATTATTAATTTGATTAATTCTTTGCTGACTTTGCGGCATAAATTCTTTTAATTTTGCTTTTGTTTGATCAAATCCAGTTGCAATAACAGTAATTTTTATTTGATCTCGCATTGTTTCATCGATTGCTGTTCCAAAAATAATGTTTGCATCTGGATCGGCTGCTGAGGCAATAATTTTTGCAGCTTCGTCTACTTCATTCATTGTTAAGTCAGGTCCACCGGTAATGTTGTACAAAACGCCTCGTGCTCCATCCATAGAGATTTCCAAAAGCGGAGAAGAAACTGCTGTCCTGGCTGCTGTTGCTGCACGGTTTTCGCCAAAACCTGTTCCAATACCCATTAATGCACTTCCGGCATTGGTCATAATACTTCTCACATCGGCAAAGTCTACGTTAATAAGTCCTGGCATGGTAATTAAATCAGAAATACCTTGCACTCCTTGAGAAAGAACAGAATCTGCAACTCTAAATGCTTCAAGAAGAGAAACTTTTTTGTCTACTACATCTAAAATTCTTTGATTTGGAATAACAATAAGCGTATCTACCTTATCTTTTAAATTTTCTATTCCTTCTTCTGCATTCACCATTCGGCGAGTGCCCTCAAATGAAAAAGGTTTGGTTACAACTGCAATGGTTAAAGCACCAATATCTTTTGCTATTTTTGCAATAACAGGGGCTGCTCCCGTTCCTGTTCCGCCACCCATTCCTGCTGCCAAAAAAACCATGTCTGATCCTTCTAACATGTCTTTAATTTTTTCTGCGGATTCTTCTGCAGCTTGGCGTCCTATTTCTGGATCTCCACCGCTTCCCAAACCTTTTGTTAATTTATCTCCGATTTGTAATTTTGTTGCAGATGGTTGGCAATGAAGTAACGCTTGTGCATCGGTATTAACAGCAATAAAATCCACACCTTGAATTTGGCTTTGTGAAATCATGGAATTAAGAGCATTATTTCCTCCACCACCGGCACCAATAACGCGGATTTTTGCAAAGTTAGAAGATTGGGGTTTAATTAGCATCTTGTCGTGATGGTAGCAAAGAAAGCGCCAATTTGCAAGATATCAAGTATTATAAAAAAATATATGAAAAAGTTTTGTAAGAAAATTATCGTTTTCTTTTGGTGTTTATCCAGTCTATAAGGTAATTTTTAATGTATCCAAGAGACAAAGGCTTGTCCATGGTTGGGACAAAATATTCATACATGCCTCCAAATCCTGTTTTAAAAAGGGTAATTCCTCGCCACGGGTGGTTTGGCTCGTTTTCCGGAGCTATTCCCCAAAAATTGTATAATTTTATTCCACGTTTTTTTGCTTCTTTTATTGCTTCCCACTGAATTAAGTAAGAGGCTGGTATATGTTTATAATTTTCATCAGATGTACTATGCCTATACACCGCCGTGTTGCCAACAAATGCAATCATTGCGCCTGCAATTAACTTTTTTTCATAATATGCTAAAAATAATAACATCTGATTGTCTTTCACAAAGGTTTCAAATTCTTCAATTATGCCTTTATGAGCAACAAAATGTTTTCGTAAAGATAAATGTTTATACAGTGGTAAAAAACTTTCTAAATCTTTTGGATTGGTTGACTTAACAATTTCTATGTTGTAACTTGGTGCTTTTTTAATTAAGTATCTATGCGATTTTCGCATATTTTTTAACAGTTCTTCTTCTGACTTTGTAATATCTAGCATCCAGCAAACTTCTGCATCTATAGTTTGGATTGCTGCTTTTTTAAACCCTTTTTGTGCAAAATAATTCTCGTCTGTTTCTACAGTTTGTGGAAAACGGGATAATCGAATAAAAGAAGCATTACGTTCTTTTGCAAATGTTTCAAAAAAATCTAAGAAAAAACTAAACTCTTCATTTGAGAATTTTTTAAATACAGGCCCATGTCGAAGATAAATATAATGTCCCCGTTTTGCTTTAACATCTATAACCTGACAAACTGAAATAAGAGTTTTGTCATTGTATAAACCAAACCTAACAACAGGAAACCCTAAGGATTTTTCTACTTCTCCCCAATTGTAACTTTGAAAAAACGGAAAAGATGAATAGGTTGCCTTATCTAAAAATTCTTCCCAGATTTTTTTATCTGTTATTTCTTTAACTTGCAGCATAACTTCGCAAAATTTCTATTACCTTATTTATATCATTATCTTCCATTGCCGGGTAAGTAGGTAAATTAACAATTCTATGTGCATAATATTCGGCCTGAGGGCAACTGCCTCTGACATATCCTACAGCCGAAAAATTTGTATCTTTTGGATCTATAACGTTTGCATACCAATCACCCAAATAAATATGAAACTCTTTAAAGTATTGTCGAGCAGCAAACGGTTTTCCAATAAAAATAGGAAAACGCAGTAGTACTTCATCTTTTTTAGCAGGTGTCTCTATATGCAATTCTTCTACTGCCTTTAAGTAGATGTTGGATAGTACTTTTCTTTTATGATTGTATGAAGCAATTTTTTTAAGTTGATGCAATGCTAAAACTGCCAATGCATTTGGATATTTTCTGATAGATGAAGGATAAAATTTTCCTCGTTTTTCTGCACTTTCTACCGGAAAAGAAAGCAAATGAAGTTTTTGCAAAGCAACTAACATAATTTTTCCCAACTTTGCTGCATCATATAAAGGCAAAATTATAGAAAAAGCTAAAGGATGAAATAGCTGTTGAAAAATCCATCCTAATGTCGGATATGGTCTTTGTCTTTGAAATGCTTTTAATTTTTGTGCTAAATCTCGATCTTTGGTAATAACAACTCCGCCGAAAACACTTGAAAAAGCTTTGTCTCGACCGAGACTAAAAATACTTGCAATGCCAAATGTCCCAAGTTTTTTATTTTTATACTCTGCTCCAATTGCGTGCGCAACATCTTCTATAACATAAATTCCATACGCCTTAGCAATTTTGATTATTTTTTCTATTTCTGCCGGCATACCAAATGTATGTTGCACAATAATGGCTTTTGTTTTTTTTGTAATTTTTTTCTCCAAATCTTTCGTATCGAGAGACAAATTTTTTGTAACAT
>JAKAEF010000009.1 GCA_021820025.1 bacterium
TTTTTTATTTGCGTATAAAAGAAAGTTGTGGCTTCTTTTTGTATCAATAATGCTTATTGCACCTCTTCCGTCTGTTTTAAGTAGTCAAGGAGTAACGTATGTTATGCGTTCTTCTTTATATATGCCATTTTTTTATATTTTTATTGGAACAGGAATTTGGTATGCCATAACTTGGTTTAAAAATAAAAAATATATTGTAATTTCTTCAATAGTAATTGGATTAATATATGCGATTTTAGTTGGGAATTTTCTTTATACGTATTTTTTTATTCAGCCAATTTATGCATCAGAAGCACAAACATTTAGCTCCCGACTTCTTTCAAAATATGCAACACTGGCATTAGAACAAAACAAACAAATTAATATTGTTTTAGGTTCTCCACGTGTTCAGTTTAAAGATTTTGTTTATTATGCAAATCTATACAATAGTACAAATGTTAAAACAATTACAAAAGCATTTTATACACATAATTATATATATAAAAATGCTTCATTTGTTACCTGTAACAGTATAAAGTCCTTGGATAAAAATACTATATATATCTTTGATCCTGGTGAGAAGTGTTTATTATTTAAAAATGTAAAAGATACAATTACGATCCCTCAATTGTCAGACTCAGGAAGTGTTTTTGATATATATCAGGATTCAATCTGCTCAAATTATCAATTACATACCTATATTTCAAAAATTACTTTACAAGATTTATCTGTTGAAAAGTTAAATATATCCGATTTTTGTCAAACTTTTTTAATTAAATATTCTCCTCATTAGTCTGTTTAAATCGAAGATTTTATATAACCACCGAATTTTAACTGGCTTTTTCCCGAAGCTTAGCGTAAAGTTGTTGCATAAAATCAGGATTATTTTGTAAAGCATGGATAACAGCTGATGCCTGTCCTTTTGCTAACCTGTAATTGTGATCGATTTCATTAAATGGTCTGCCATCCAAAAAATGTCGGAGGAAAATAGTAGACTCTATTTGACCTAATCCATATTCTTGTAAAAAGGCAACTATCCGTGAATCATCTAAAGATGATGTATTCGAAGAAGACACTAAAAAATCTGCAAAAGTTTTACCATTTTCAGTTACTGGAACATCCAAGCTTAGCGGAGAAATTTCTTCATATTCAGCAAAAGCTCTTCTTGTTGCATTTCTTGTATGAGCAAGTACTAAACGTAATCTTCTACGATTAGAAACATTTGCATTTTCAATTGCTTCTTCTATTAAAGGATTAATAATTCTATCTCTATCTTCTTCCCCTGTGGTTGCCCCTAAAATTATGTTAGGTTCTGGATAATGAGATGTAAGCCATATTTCATGGGGAATAGAGCTGGTCGTAAAATCAGATCGTAAATCTGTAATTGTTCTTTCTAACTCTCCTCGAAGTGTAGATGTAAGTCTGCTTCTTCTTACGTTTATTTTTTGTCCAGTTGTAGCATCTACAAATAAACTATTTTGTAAACAAAAATCTAAAAGTGCAAATGTTTTAAGTAATAATTCATGATCGTAAAATGAAAGCTCTCTTCCTCTATAATTTACTGTATAGTCCTCAGAGATATACATTTTTAATGCTGCCTCTGCTATCCCCAAATCAGCAGTAAGAGACATCCTTTCCCCATCCTTCTGTAGAGGGAAGGTAATCGTGGCTCCGGAAGGAGCCTCATCCATTTCTGCCTCTTGAGCTGAAATATTTACTCCTAAACCTATCCGTACTCGCTGAATTAATTGATTTTCTCTAACAATGCCAAGTCTATATCTACCACTTGCAACATTCATAACGACTTGTCGTAATACATCTATTTCTTGAGCTCTAGATTCTGCTCTAGGATGAGGTCCCAAATTAAAATTAAAAATAGGAGCTTCAGCTCTTGGATTTATCATAGCTCGATTATATATTATAAGCCTTAATTAGGCAAGCATATGTATATATAAAAGATTTAAATATAGGACGATAATGCTTAGTTTCTTTATTTTGATATACTAATAATATGAATGTATTTTTCGAGCTCGGAAGCATTTTTGTTCTTGGATTTATTGGAGGAGCAATTCCTGGACCTATTTTAACTTCTGCTTTTACAGAAACAGTAAGAAAGGGATTTATAAAAAGTTTAGAAGTTATTTTATTTGCTGCTATTTCTGAAATTATTGTGGCCAGTCTTATTATGCTTATTCTTTTTGATTTGCATATTTCTCAAAGCATTTTTTATGCTATCTCTTTTATTGGTGCAATAGTTCTTATATGGATGGCAACGGAAATTTGGAAAATTAAAAAATTAAATGATAAAGGGAAAATATTTGATTTTAAAAAAATATTTCTACTAACCATTTTTAATGGCCCTTTATGGATTTTTTGGAGTACTATTTGTGTACCACAAGCGTATGTCTTAAGTAAAAAAATTACAGGAGGTCAAATTTTATTTTTAATTTTATTTGAATTAGGATGGTTTGCTTCAACATTGCTCTTAACTTTTTCATTTTCTCGATTTAGACCATTGCTTATTAAAGAAGGAATAATGTCAAAAGTATTTAAAACATTTGCGGCAATTCTTATTCTTTTTGCAATACGTTTAGTGATGGATAGTTATTCCTTTTTTGTTAAATAATTACTTCTTACAATTGCAACTGATTTCTATCTTTTTACATAATGCGTTTCTTGGTAATTATTCTTGAATTATTCTTGGGTAAAAAAAGGAGATAATATGTGAAAAGCGTAATTTTATTAGGAATAGTGTTAATTGGAATATTTTTGGCATCAATCGCTAACAAATGATTTTGTTTCTAAATAAGCGTAAAGCAAACTTTATTTATGCGGCCATATTTTACTTTTTCTTGACGAAAGCAATATAATGGTACGTATGGTTAGAACAAAAATCACATCCTTTTTTGGTCAATATCGATTACAGCAATATAAAAAAGGAGAAATCTTAAAAAGTTTTGACGAGAATCCTAAAGGAGTATTTTGTCTACAAAAAGGGAATGTTCGTTGCATCGCAGTTTCAAAAGATGGTATTGAATTAACTCTTAATGTATTTAAACCTATTTCTTTTTTTCCAATGGCGTGGGTAATAAATAATACAACAGATACCTATGCGTATGAAGCATTAACAGATGTTGAAGTCTACATTGCTCCTAAAGAAGCAGTAGAAAAATTTTTAAAAGAAAATTCAGATGTTGTATATGACTTATTAAAAAGAATTTATAGAGGCCTAGAAGGATATTTTCTGCGCATGGAATCTCTTCTTTCGGGAGATGCATATTTAAAAACTATTGTGCAAATTGTTATTCATACAAAAAGATTTGGCGTAATTGATACAACAGGAAAATATTTAGTAGATATTACTCATGCACAACTTGCATCACTTTCTGGATTATCTCGAGAAACGATTACCAGAGAAATTAAAAAATTAGAAAACAAAAAGTTAGTTATGTATAAAGGAAAACAGTTAATTGTGTTAGATTTAAAAAATTTAGAAAAAGAAATAACTCTTTAAATCTTCCATATTGTGATCTAAGTCACAATATATTTTGCTCTCTTCGTGTTAAATTATCCCTAATCCCCCTATGGGGGATATAAAAATGATAAAAAACAATCACTCCAATACCAGGAAAAAAGTTGCACAGAGGCTTAAAATTGCAATTGGGCAATTGCATAAAGTTCTTTCTATGGTTGAGGAGGATGCGTATTGTATTGATGTCCTTCATCAATCACAAGCTGTTGAAAGTGCCTTAAAAAAAATAGATGCATTGTTACTGGATAATCATTTAAAAACCTGTGTTGTTGATCAACTAAAAAATGGGAAACAGGAAGCAATAAAAGAAGTCATGGAAGTTTTTAAAAGGCACAAATAAATGAAAATAAAAAATCCATTTTTTTTAATTATAAGTATCTCTGTAATTGTCTTAATGGGAGGATTATTTATGATAACAGCAACAACTCAAAGTACTCCTCAAGTAAAGGTATCAAGCTTAGCAAAAGCAGATGTATTAACTCCAACAAGTTTTGATTGGGGAAATATTGATTATTCAGGACCAAAAGTTACAAAAGCATTTTCTATAAAGAATATAGGATCGGATGTTTTGCAGTTATATAACATTCATACTTCATGTCATTGTACAAAGGCTTATGTAACCATTAATGGAGAAGTAAGTCCTGAATTTGGTATGGACATGGGAGGAGATGTTTCTTCATATATTGGAAAAGTTAATCCTGGACAAAAAGCAGATATAACTGTTGTTTTTGATCCGGCATATCATGGGCCTGAAGGGGTAGGACCAATTAATCGTTATGTAAATGTTGATACTAATGATAAAGGTCAACCTCACCTAACATTTACCTTAACAGGAGTTGTTATAAAAAAATAATATAAAAAAATTTTTTATGAAAAGACAAAAAATTAAAAAGATAATATATAAATCTATTCCGTTATGGATGGTAATAGTTATCATATTACAATCATCTACACTAGTAGGTCTTGTTGAATATTATATTATGCAAAGAAATATAAATATTGCACTTGCACAATTAGCTCAAACGACAAAGAACCCAGAAGAATTAGTTAAAATTCTTACACAAAAAGTAATGCCACAAAAAGGCTATACGTTAGCCGTTGTCTGGAATGATATTGGGCAGCAATTAATGAGAACCGGAGTAATCGATAAGCAGAAATATGATCAAATGTTTTCCCAAGATCCAGGAGATGCAAATATGATGAAATATCTTTCAACTTCTTCTCATGACCATATGATAATTAACGAGGCTAACTCTCACTTTATGGTAAACACACTGTGGGGGTTGGGATTAGTGAATAAAAATCAAATTTTAGAAGAAGGCCCGATGCAAACAGAAGGGCCAAAAGATCCAATGCAATTTGCTTCAACAGGAGGATGGACATTAGGTACAAAGTCAACAAGTGATTTATATTCCTCTACTCCCTTAATTGAATTAACAGATAAACAGGAGGATTTGGTAAAAGAAATTTCATCAAATATTTATAGACCTTGTTGTGGAAATTCTGTTGCATTTCCTGATTGTAATCATGGAATGGCTGCACTGGGATATATAGAGTTAGCAGTAAAACAAGGAATTTCTGAAAAAAGAATTTATCAAGATGTTTTGGCTCTTAATTCTTTTTGGTTTCCCCAACAATATGTTAGTGTAGCAACATTTTTTAGTCAGCAAAAAAAAGATTGGGATTCTCTTGATCCGAAAATGCTTTTAAGTGCTCAATATTCTTCTGCACAGGGAGCAGCACAAATACAACAACAAATACAAAATATCCCAGGAATTGCAACACAACAAGGAGGTTGTGGAGCATAGTGGATAGTCTTTTTCAAACTTCTCTTATTGCATCATTTATTGCTGGTATGGTTGCTCTTTTTGCACCCTGTTGTATTTCTTTTTTACTCCCTGCATATCTAGGAACTGTTTTTAAGGAAAAGGAAAAGGTGCTTTTGATGACTCTTATTTTTGGACTTGGTATTTTTATAATTATGCTCCCGGCAGTTTTAGGGGTGGCTCTTTTGTCAAAAGCATTATTTATTTATCATGATACCTTTTATACAATAGGTGGATTTATAATGTTTGGAATTGCTGCAATTACATTCCTTGGTATAAAACTTCCTATGGTCCATCTTCCAGGTCGAGCAACAACTCAAACAGATCCTTTATCAATTTTTATTCTTGGCATTTTTTCTGGTATTACCAGTGCTTGTTGTGCACCTGTTCTTATTGGAATTTTGACCCTGACGTTTTTATCTCCAAGTTTTTTTGGTGCTCTTGGAATTGGAGCAGTTTATGTGCTTGGTATGATAACACCTCTTCTTGTTATTTCGGTAATTCTTTCTGGAAGATCTGATAAATTTTTATTTTTAAAAAAACCAATAGCAAAATTTTTATTTTTAGGGAAAGAAAGAATTCTTACAACAAGTAATTTTATTGCAAGCATTATTTTTTTTATTACGGGAATGATTATCCTTTATCTTAAAGCATCTGGAAAATTAGGAATGGGAGATGTAGCCGGATTTACAAAATATATTAACAATGCAGAAGATTTTGTTAATAATATGGTTGGGAGTAATATAATAATTAATATCCTCTTTTTAGGTATATTTATATTATTTGCATATTTTATCTTAAAGGAGGTGAGAAAAAATGAAAAAAATAAGTAGTATATTGTTAATTGTAGGAATTGCATTCTTAGTTTTTCCCAATAGTTCTTTTGCTCAAATGGGAATGATGGGTGGATATGCAGGACAGCCCACACCATCGCAAAGTGATTTGCAGGAAGAGCAATCCATGCAGGATGCAGGGCAAAAAATATATCAAAATTTGCAAAATAAAAAAATTACCTGCGCAAATCTTACCCCTGATGATTATGAAAAATTGGGAGAATATTATATGGGACTTTCAGCAGGGAATACCCAAAATCACGTGTATTGGGATCAAAGAATTCAAGAGATGATGGGAGATGCAGGGGACACACAAATGCATATTGTTTGGGGAGAAAGAGAGAGTAGATGCCAATCAAACGCAGCCATTCCTTCAAATACACCGTCGTTTGTTACTAGCATGATGGGTAATTACTCGGAAGGAGGTGTATTTCCTATGATGGGATTGTGGGGAGGTTATGGATACCAAAATATGGTGAATTCAGGATTTGGATGGGGGCTTGGAATTGTAGGATTTTTATTTTGGCTTGTCCTTTTTGTAGATTTAGTATTATTGGGAATTTTCCTTTGGAAAAAAATTAAAAAATAAAGGAGGTGAAAATATGATAAAACCTGTTCTCGCAGCAAATGCTGTAACAACAGTTACAGTTATTGCTTATTTACTTTGTGCATTGTTTGTTGTTGTCTTACCAGATATTTCATTTACTATTACACAATCTTGGTTTCATTTTCTAAATGTTGGATCAGTTCATGCCGTTGCAACAAATATTAGTATTGCTTCAACAATTCTTGGCGTAGTAACATTGGGAGCGGTTGTTTGGCTAAGTGTTTTTTGCAGTATACTGTTGTATAACAAATGGGTAAAATAAAAATATAATGGAAAAATTTGTTTGTCCAATGCATCCAGAAATAGTGTCGGATACAGCGGGTATGTGTCCAAAATGTGGAATGTCTCTTATAAAAGAAAATAAAAAAAGTTTTCAGTCCCATATGCATGATGGTATGGCTAAAAATTCTGATATAAAGAAAAGTATTTTGTATACATGCCCAATGGATCCAGATATTGTTACAGATGCTCCTGGTAATTGTCCAAAATGTGGTATGAAACTAGTTCCAATGACAATGGATCATAATGGGCATGAAAATCATGCATCCATGGAAAATGATTTTAAAAAAAGATTTTTTATCACTCTCCCTTTTGTGGTTCTTTCTATGATCCTGTCTCCAAATATTCAGAAATGGTTTCATTTTAGCCTGGTTTTTCCAGGTAGAGAACTTGTTCTTTTTCTCATAGGTACGTTTATTTTTTTTGTAGGCGGTATTCCTTTCTTTAAGTCAGGTAAGGGTGAACTCAAAGCAAAAAACCCTGGAATGATGACCCTTGTTGCTTTTGCCATTACGGTTGGCTATGTATTTTCCGTTGCCGGAACCTTTTTATTCCCTGGAGAGTCACTGTACTGGGAAATTTCTACATTAATTTCTGTATTTCTTCTTGGACACTGGCTTGAAATGCGTGCTGTTAGAGGGGCAACTGGTGCATTATCAGAACTTGCTAAGCTTATTCCTCCAACTGCACATCTTTTAAAAAACAAAGATATTGTTGATGTAAAAACAGAGGAGTTACAAATAAAAGATACAGTTTTGGTAAGACCAGGTGAAAAAATTCCAATTGATGGAGTTGTACTAGATGGGGAAAGTTCTGTAAATGAATCAATGATTACAGGCGAATCCCGTCCTGTTGCAAAAATGAAAGGAGAAAAGGTAATTGGAGGAACAGTAAATCAAGATGGCTCCCTTACTATTGAAGTTTCAAAAATTGGAAAAGATACAGCAATTGCTCAGATAATGAAACTAATTCAAGATGCACAATCCAGTAAACCGAATGTGCAGTTATTAGCAGATAAAGCAGCAGGTATGCTTTTTTATATTGCTGTTATTGCTGGTATTGGATCATTTATTTTTTGGATGTTTATTATACCTCATGGAGCAGTTTTTGCTGCAACAATAGCAGTTGCAGCAGTCGTTGTTGCGTGTCCGCATGCTCTTGGTCTTGCAATTCCAACGGTAACAACAATTACTTCAACCCTTGGCGCTAAAAACGGTATCTTAATTAAAGATATGAAAGCATTAGAAATTTCTAGAAAACTAAATTACGTTGTATTTGATAAAACAGGGACATTAACACAAGGAGCATTTGGAGTTGTTAATAATATTGATGATAAAGTATTACAACTTGCAACAGCAGTTGAAGTTAATTCGCAACACTCAATTGCACAAGGGATAGTAAATGAAGCAAAAAAAAGAAAATTAATAATTCCTACTGTTAAAAATTTTAAATCTTATCCTGGAAAGGGAGCAGAAGGAGTAGTAAATAAAAAGAAAATAATTGTTGGAAATAAAAAATTAATGGAGGAGTTACGTATTCAAATAAATTCAATAGGTCCAACAGAAAATACGTTAGTTTTTGTTGCAGAGAGTAAAAAATTATTAGGTGTAATACAACTTGCAGATATTATTCGAAAAGAATCCAAAGAGACAATTAAGAAATTGCATGATATGGGAATAAAAACAGCAATGCTTACGGGTGATACAGAAGATGTGGCACAGAAAGTAGGAAAAGAATTACGTGTTGATACAATTTTTGCTCATGTTCTACCAGAAGACAAAGTACACAAAATTAAACAATTACAAACAAAGGGAAATGTTGTTGCAATGGTTGGAGATGGCGTCAATGATGCACCGAGTCTTACCCAATCTCATGTTGGAATTGCTATTGGTGCTGGAACAGATGTAGCTGTAGAATCAGCAGGAATTGTCCTTATGAGAAATGATCCATTAGATGTCGTAAAAGCTATTTCTCTTAGTCGCAAAACAAACGCAAAAATGGTACAAAATTTAATTTGGGCAACAGGCTATAATACGTTTGCGATACCTCTTGCAGCCGGAGTTTTGTATCCTTCTTTTGGAATTCTCCTTCGCCCTGAATGGGCGGCTCTCTTGATGAGTGCTTCCTCAATTATTGTTGTTTTCAATGCATTGCTTTTAAGAAAAGAGCAATTATAATAATTCCCTCGAAATGATTGTTTATCCTCAAAGCAAAGAATAGTATAGTATTAGTATGGACGAAATTGCTACTTATATAGAACCTTTTTATTCTCCTGAAGATGTACAAAAAATAATTGAAGAGTTATCAAAATATATAGAAACATTGCCTAAATATACAAAAGATAAAGAAGATAGAGATTGGTACAAGAATAGTAATATCTATTTTATATATCCAGATGCATTACCCGATAAAAGTAACCCTCCATTAAAAAATATAAAATTTTTTTTACCGCATATTCAAGAATTAGGTTGTAATGCTATTCATTTATTGCCATTTTTTGAGTCTCCAATGAGGGATAAAGGGTTTGATATTAGTAATTATTACAAAGTTCGAGAAAACCTTGGGAGTATGCAGGAATTACTTAATTTAAAAAAAGAGACAGAAAACTTAGGTATGCATGTTTTTATTGATGTTGTGTTTAATCATGTCTCAAGAGACCATGAATGGTTTAAAAAGGCAGAAAGCGGTGATGAATTTTATAGAAATTTTTTTATCTTTACAAAAGAAATGCCAGAATACTTGGGGAATATAAACAAAGGATCAAGAGTTTTTGCAGAGTATTTGGTGAATGGAGAAAGAAAACTTGTAACAATTGCTTTTCCAGAGTTAACAGGAACAATTCCTCATTGGGTGCAAGGGAAAGATTGGTATTGGTATTACCATACCTATTATCCTCATCAACTAGATGTTAATTGGCAAAATCCTTATGTTTTTATTGAATTTGCAAAGATATTACTCTTTTGGGCAAGTAAAGGTTTTAACTTTCGATTTGATGCAATTCCTTTTGTCGGAAAATCTGCTTATAAAATGTTAGATACTCATAGTCCTTTTACTCATACTCTTGTTTCCGTTTTTAAAATACTCGCACAAAAAATATATCCAAATAGTGCTTTTATATTAGAAGTAAATGAGCACATAGATTCTGATATTTTATATTTTGGCACAGCATCATTAAAACAAGCTGACTTGCTATACAATTTCCAAATGTGTGAAATTTTATGGATAAGCATAGTTGAAGAAAAGTCGATGTATATATGGGAAAAATTGGATGAAGAAAAGAATATTCCTCAATTTGGGCAATGGATTAATTTTTTAAGAAACCATGATGAAATTAGCTTTACAAGTATTAGTCAATCTTTGCTGTCAAAAGTTCATAAAGAACTTTTTCCTCTTGGAAAACCATTCAGAAAAGGATTTGGTTTATCGGGAAGAACATTTTCTTTATTAGAAAAAAATGAAAATAAATTTTTTATGTGCTACTTCCTTCTTTCTTCACTTCCTGGATGTCTACTTTTTCCTTATGGAGATGAATTTGGAAAAGAAAATATTCCAATTAAAGAGTTGCCGTTAGAAGAAGAAATGGATACCAGAAATATAAATAGAGGAATTTTAGACAATGCTTTAATAACTAGTGTAAAAGGTAAAACAATAAATACACAATTATCTAAGATATTTACAACCAGATTACATTTAAAAGATTTTTTTCAGAAGTGGCCAAAAGAAATCAAAACACAAACAGAAATTTTTTCTGCACAATATAGTTTTAAAAATGAAGAATTAGTTATCTTTATTAATTTAGCAAATAAACATGTTGAAGTTCCTTTTAATGCTTCAACATATCAGAAGATTTTAGAAGTAGGTAGCGTATCTGTTGAAAATGGTAAAATTATTTTAAATTCCTATTCAGGTATTTGGTTTAAGAAATAATTTTCTTAATTTTTTCTTTACTCCTTCAAGTATTTTTTTAATCTTTTGTTAAATTTTTCTCAAATATAGTAGCATTTTTATGCAAAAAAACTTGTTGTTCTGTAAGATACATGTTACGCTCATTATATGTCTTGGGAACTTTTTCTTGCCGGAAATATTCTTACATTTTCAATTACAACCTTACTTCAAAAAGTATTATTAAGTGGAAAAAATAGCAAACCGATTGCCTATACATTATTTTTCCAATTATTTACAGGAATTTTTGTTGTTATTATAGGTTTTTTGCTTCATGCATTTTCGTTCCCTCATATAACGCCATTTTTATTATTCTTTTTAATTATGGGTATTTTTTTATATGCTTTCGGAAATTTATATATATTTAAAGCATTAAAAGAAACCGAGGCATCTAAATTTACAGTTATTTATTCAACAAGAGTATTATTTACTATTTTGGTTGCAGTTATTTTTTTAAGTGAAAGCTTTGTTATAAAACAAATGATTGGAACAATACTTATTTTTTCGGGAATTGTTATTGTGAGTCTAAAATCAAATAAATTACACCTCCAAAAAGGGGACTTGTATGCATTAATTGCGGCTGTTTTTTTTGGACTTGCTAATGCAAATGCCAAATTTTTATTACATTCATTTGCAGTATATCCATATATGGCATATGTTTTTTTTGCTCCGCCTATTTTACTCGGTGTAATTTATCCAAAAGAGTTACAATATATTTCTCATTTTTTTGAAAAGAAAAACTTTATAAAAATGTTCTGGGTATCCTTATTTTGGGCTTTGGCAAATATCTCTTTTTTTGAAGCAATTAAGAGAACCCCAAGTATATCAATACTTTCTTCTATGCAGTTGACAAGTGTTATAGTGACAGTAATTTTATCTATAGTGTTTCTTAAAGAGAGAAAAAATATTGGAAAGAAACTAGTAGGAACAGTAATAAGCTTTATTGGTTTAATTCTTCTGACAATCTAATTGGTGATATTTTTTACTGAAGATTCTTGTAGACTATTATATAAAATATATGCGCCCGTAGCTCACCAGATAGAGCGCATTAACTTTAAGCAAATGAGACGAAAGTCTTATAGACAAAAAGCTACTGAGACGGAAGTGAAAGGCCTCCCGGACGCACTTTTAAGCCTTAATAGGCTTATTATTTTTATTAATAATATTCCTTGACAAGAATATTCCTTTTATGTTATATATAGATTATGCGCACATCATTTTTTAGTGTTTTAGCAGATTCGAATAGATTAAACATAGTTGAAATTTTAAGTACCCAGCCTCAATCAGTTAATCAAATTGTTACGAAACTTCATATCCGTCAGCCACAAGTTTCGAAGCATTTAAAAATTTTAGCAGATGCTGGTGTGGTAGATGTAAAGCCGATAGCAAATAAACGAATTTATGCACTAAAACCAAATGCATTTAAAGAATTGGACATATGGCTTAAAAAATACAGAGTACTATGGGAAGAGCGGTTTACTGCATTAGACAAAGTACTAGAAAAAGAAAAACAAAAATTGAAAAATGAAAGGAGGTAAAAATGACAGATTTACAAAAAGAATTAACACTTACACGTGAATTTACTGCTCCTGTAGATATGGTTTTTAAAGCATGGACAGATCAGGAGTTAGTAAGGCAATGGTGGGGTCCAAATGGCGTTACAAATCCAGTATGCGAAATAAATCCAGTTGCAGGTGGCACTATGCATATTGTTATGTTGGCAGGAGAAGAGTTAGGGCCATTGAAAGGACAAGAATGGCCAATGACAGGAACAATAAATGAAATTGAAGAAAATAAAAAAATTGTATTTACAGGAAATGCAATTGTTGACAAGAAACCTGTTTTAGAAACTCTTACAACAGTAACATTTGAAGAAGCAAACGGAAAAACAAAAATAACTGTGCATATTGTTGTAACCAAAACAACACCAGAAGCAGCAGGTCCAATTAGTGGAATGGAAATGGGATGGAATCAACAATTAGATAAATTAGTCGCATTCCTTGCAAAATAGACATAAAAAGCTGGCCAGCTTGTTGTATTATAATAGGACTATGAGAAAAATGTTTTTATTTATGATGGAATCCCTTGATGGGTATATAGAAGGGGAGAATCATGATCTGTCATGGCACAATGTGGATGAAGAGTTTAATACCTTTGCTGCATTGCAAATGCGAGAGGCAGATACCATTGTCATGGGAAGAAAAACGTATCAACTTATGGAAAATTTCTGGCCATCCAAAGAAGGTTTAGAAGGGGATCCAGTTGTTGCAAAAATTATGAACAATACTCTAAAAATTGTTTTTTCAAAAACTTTAGAAAAAGTTATAGAAAGAGAACAATGGAAAAATGTAACTCTTGTTAAAAACAATATTGTAGAAGAAATTAAAAAACTAAAGCAAAAAAACGGAAAAGATATAATTGTTTTGGGGAGTAATAATTTTTGCGTTACACTTTTAGAAAATAAATTATTAGATGAAATACGAGTAATGATTAATCCGGTTGTTATTGGTAAAGGAACTCCATTGTTTTATGGTCTAAAAGAAAAAATTAAACTATCAGTAGAGAAAACTAGAGAATTTAAAAACGGAAATATTCTTCTTTATCTAGTCCCCCAGAACACATAATATGCAATTTGTACTTTTTTTAAGAGGCATTAATGTAGGCGGCAAACAAGTAAAAATGGAGACGCTTAAAAAAGTTTTAGAGCAGAAGGGCTTTAAAAATGTAAAAACACTTTTAGCAAGTGGAAACGTTATCTTTGAATCAGAAAGATTAAATGAAAAAGAGCTTAGAATTAAAATTAAGAAAATTTTAGAAGAAACTTTTCTTTTTTCAATACAATGCATTGTTTTGTCTTCAAAAAAAGTAAAAGATATTTATACAAAAAATCCTTTTAAAAATATTTCACCAAAAAGTGAAATAAAATTCTATATATCTCTTTTTCAAGAAAAGCCTAAAATAAAGATAAATTTACCATTTGAAATGGAAGGTTTTAGCATTTTGTCGGCATCTGGTAATTGTGTATATAGTGTAGTTACACTTAGTAAAAATTTTGGTACAGTTGATGCAATGGAGATTTTAGAAAAAGAATTTGGAAAAGATATTACGACAAGAAATTGGAATACAATTGAGAAAATGTATTCTTTATTAGCTTAGATACTTAAATATCTTTCCCCGCGGTCTGCAAAAACAGTTAAAAAAGTTTTAGGTGATTTTAATTTTTTTGCAATATTTTTTATAGCAACTATATTAGCTCCACTGGAAAATCCAACAAAAAGGCCTGTTGTTTTCGCAATGTTTCTACTTTCTTCAATTGCCTCCTTAGTTGAAACAGTTACCACCCCATCTAAATATTTTTTATTTATTAAATCTGGAATAAAACCTTCTCCAATCCCTTGAATATTATGAAATCCTGGTTTACAACCAAGAAGAACAGCAGATTCAGAGGGCTCTAGTGCTAACACCTGCATTTTAGGAAACTTTTTTTTTAGTTCTATGCCTACACCAATTAATGTTCCCCCTGTTCCAACTCCATGGATATAATAGTCAACAGTGCGACCTTTTAGCTGTTTTATAATTTCTTGTGCTGTTCCAAATTGATGTTCTTTTATATTATCTGGATTGCCAAATTGATTTGGAACCCAAGAGTTTGGAATTTCTTTTGCCAATTTGTCTCGTAAAATACAAGAGCCCATTGGCCCTTCTTTATGAGGTGTTTGTATTACTTTTGCACCATATGCTTTCATCATGTTAACTCTTTCAATACTTTGCCCCTCTGGAATTACTGCAATCATTTTATATCCAAAAAGAGCAGAAAGGGCAGAGAATGCTATGCCTGTGTTTCCGGTCGTTGCTTCTATAATTGTTGATCCCTTTTTAAGCAATCCTTTTTTTTGCGCTTGTTGAATCATAAAAAGCGCCATTCTATCTTTAACACTTCCTGTTAAATTATAGGTTTCTAATTTTACAAGAATATTTGCATTTTTAACGCCAATTTGAAAATCAATAAGAGGGGTATTGCCAATAAGGGAAGTTATAGTTTGCTCAAGAGATTTGTTATGAATTTTCTCCATGATTTTATGAAGAGACTTATATAGTATATCACTCTTTAGCTTGTCATCTTGACACAAACCTAACAAATAACTTGTCCTTCTCTGACATAATAGTATTTTAGCTTGCTTAGCTTTAAATCGAAAGAATTAGACAGGTATTTACCAATTTATTAACGAATGCTATTAAATATTCAAAAAATAAACAATCTATAGATATAAAAATTATAAAAAAAGATAAATATTTTATTTCTTGTGTTAAAGATTATGGCTCAGGAATTCTAAAAGAGCATCAAAAGAAAATATTTGAAAGATTTTATCAAATTCATGATCATAATACATATCCTGGATTGGGTATAGGATTATATATTTCTAAAGAAATTATTAGAAAACATAATGGAAAGATGTGGGTAAAAAGTGAAAAAGGAAAAGGATCTACATTCTTTTTTTCTTCCTCAGTAATAAAAAATTGGTGATAAATAATACAGTTTTATTTTTGTATCTAGTCTACCTTTAAAGTATGGCTGATACAGTATCCTCAATACCGCTAGTAGATATTTTTGAGACGTTAATAGAAAGAATGCCATATGGGTTTGCCTACCATAAAATAATTGTAGATGAAAATAATAAACCTATAGATTATATATTTCTTGAAATTAATAAGAAATTTGAGGAATTTACAGGGTTAATAAGAGAAAAAGTAATAAATCAAAAAGCAACAATTGTTATCCCTGGAATTGAAAAGGTAACTCCAGATATTATTTCCTTGTATGGAAAGGCAGCCTTAACAGGCGAAGCAACTGAGGTTGAACTTTATTTTGATTCTTTAAAAAGGTGGCACAGAATATATGTATTTAGCCCGCAAAAAGATTACTTTATAACAATTTTCCAGGATATTTCAATGGAAAAGCAAATACAAATGCAGTCTCAAGTAGCAGTTCGAGCATTAAGAGCAATTAGTTCTTGTAATCAAGTAATTATTCATGCAACAGAAGAGAATGAATTATTGCAAGGCGTTTGTAAAACAATTGTTGAGACGACAGGATATAGATTGGTTTGGATTGGATATGCTAAGCAAAATGCAGAGAAATCTATTGTACCAATGGCATTTGCTGGTTACGAAGATGACTATTTAAAAAATATTCATATATCTTGGGCAGATGACGAATTTGGACAAGGGCCATCAGGAACAGCAATTCGTACAAATAAATCTGCTGTCATGCAAGACCTGGTGAATAATCCAACTTTTAAACCTTGGAAGGAGGAAGCCTTAAAAAGAGGATATGCATCAAGTGTTTGTTTTCCGCTTAAAGCAGATGGCACAATTGGATGTATTTGTATGTATTCAGGAAATGCGAATGCATTTAATGATCCCGAAGTTACATTATTATCAGAATTATCATCTGACTTGTCCTATGGTATTGCTGCATTACGAACAAAAGTAAAAGAAAAAGATTCACAAGACAAAATTATAAAAGCAAAAGATCAACTTCAGACAATACTCCAAAGTATTAGTGACGGATTTTTTACTTTGAACAAAGATTTTAGATATACCTATATAAATGATCAGGCTGCAGTTATGGTTGGAAAAAATAATGCCAAAGATTTACAAGGAAAACTTCTTTTTGAAGAATTTCCACAAGCAATAGGTACTGCATATGACAAAATGTACCATGATGCAATGCAAAATAGAAAAGTAATTCATTTTGATGAATATTTTGAGCCATTTAAAAAATGGTATCAAGGAACAGTGTATCCATACTCGGATGGAATATCAGTTTTTTTCCAAGACATAACAGAACAAAAAAAGATGCAAGAAGAGCTTAAAAAGATGAGTACATATAATAGAAATCTTATTGAAGTTTCTCTTGATCCTCTTGTTACGATCGGTGCCGATGGAAAAATTACCGATGTAAATTCGGCAACAGAAGTTGTAACGGGATTAAGTAGAAAAGAGTTAATTGGAACCAATTTTTTAAATTATTTTACAGATCCTAAAAAAGCTGAGGAAGGGTATCAATTAGTTTTTAAACAAGGAGTAGTGAGAGATTATCCTTTGGATATAAAACGAAAAGATGGGAATATTACGCCAGTTTTATACAATGCTTCTACTTATAAAGATGAAAAAGGAAATGTGGAAGGAGTTTTTGCTGCAGCTCGTGATATTTCTCAATTAGAAAAAATCAAAACAGCACTTACTCAAACTGAAGAGAGATATAAAACATATGTCGAGAATTCAAATGATGTTATGTATGCAGTAGATACAAAAGGAATTGTTCAGTACTTAAGTCCTCAAGCTAGAAGATTTGGATTAGATCCTGAATCTGTTGTGAATAAAAAAACATTTGAAGATTTGTTACCAGAGAAAACAAGAAATCAAGTTATGCAGGAGTATCAAAAAATACTTACTACTCAGCAGCAAGGTTTTATTACCTTGGAATATATAGATCCAGATGGTCGAAAATTTTGGTTGGAAGCAAGTGGACGTATTTTGTTTGATAAGCAAAATATGCCTGTTGGTTCTATTGGAATAATGAGAGATGTTACAGAAAGAAAATTGGCAGCGGATAGACTAAAGGAATTAGATACTATAAAAAGCAGATTTATTCGCGTAGTGTCTCACCAACTAAGAACTCCCTTAGCTGCAATTAGATGGCAATTGGAGAGTTTATTATCTGAACATGATCATTTATCTGAATTGCAAAAACAATTAATAAGAGAAAGCCATAGAGCAGATTTAGAAATTATTGATACGATTAATGACTTAATTACTGCTTTAGATATTGAAGAGGGTCGAGAAGTACGGCTAGATAAATCTGCTTTTTATAGTATCT
>JAKAEF010000100.1 GCA_021820025.1 bacterium
TGAAAGTTCTTTACTTGGTATTAGCGTATCTGCTGCGGCGATTATTGTTATGCCGCTTCTTGCATATGGTAAAAAGAATGTAGCAAAAAAAATCAGAAGTAGTGCCTTAAAAGGAGATATAGCAAATACGATAAGCTGTGCGTATATGGCAGGAACTGTTCTTGTTGGCCTCTTACTCAATGCGCTTTTCCATTTGTGGTGGGCAGAAAATATAGCAGCACTTATTTTCCTCTATTGGCTCTTTGGAGAGACGAAAGCAGCATTTAAGGAAGCAAGAGAAAATACTCATAAGCAATAATTATGAACTTACTTATCATACTTACAGCACAGTATCTATATATTATGCCTATTATTTATTTTGCTCTTACTCTAATTTTCTCCCGGATGAGAAGGCCATTAATTATTCTTTCTTTACTTGCATTTTTCATTGATTTTGCATTTGTAAAGTTACTTGGTTCTATTATCTCAAGCCCTCGACCATTTGTTTCTGAGCATATTCACCCGCTTATTTCCCATGTTGCAGATAACGGTTTTCCTTCAGATCACACATTACTCACCATGACGATTGCTGCTGTTATTTTTACTTTCAATAAGAAAGTCGGGATTACCTTGGCTCTTATTTCAGTTGCAGTTGGTATCTCACGCATCCTTGCTCATATCCATCATCCAATTGATATTCTTGGGGCAATTGGTATTGCCATTTTTTCCGTTACCTGTAGTTGGTATATACTAAAAAGGGTAAAACTACTATTTAATTTATGAGTGGGACACACGAAATACCAAAAAATTTAGATAACAAGCTTAAATTAGGACTTTTCCTGAATACTGTCTTTACTATTCTTGAATTTAGTGTTGGTATTTTTTCTGGAAGTTTGGCATTAGTTTCAAATGCAGGACATAACCTTACTGATTCAGTAAGCCTTCTGATTGCCTTTTTTGCCAACAAAATTGCAAAGCGTGAAGCAAATATAGACCATAGTTATGGGTATGGACGAGCAACGATTATTGCGGCATTCATCAATGGGCTCATTCTTGTTTTGTTATCAGGCTACATCTTCTACGAAGCACTTGGACGTATTATGCACCCAGAACCAGTAGCTGGATACTTGGTAATGGTAGTGGCGTTTGTTGGAATACTTCTCAACGGAAGCATTGCTTTACTGTTTCGAAAAGATACCAAAGACCTAAATATTCGTGGAGCATATATCAATATGTTTTACGATACGTTTGCGTCAGTTGGAACGCTTCTTGCAGGACTTCTTATTGTAATCACTCGTATGTTCATTTTTGATTCAATAGTTGGTATTCTAATAGGCGTATTACTCTTGAGGAGCAGTTGGGGTGTTATAAGAGACGCAATGCACGTTTTGCTTGAAGGAGTACCAGAAGGAATGAATAGCATAAAAATAAAAGAACTTATCTCTAATGCTCCGAAAGTAAAAGCAGTGGATGATATGCATTTATGGGCTATTTCATCTCATTATGCAGCTCTTTCTTGCCATATTGTTATTGAGGAGTGTGATTTGGAAGAAAGTACAAAAATAATCAAGCAGATTAAAGAAGAGCTAAAGGAGAAATTCAATATTGAGCACGCAACAATTGAAGCAGAGTTAACAGAATGCCCTCCTGATAAATAAATGACGAGCTTGCAGGAATCTGCTACAATATGTAGTATATGAAGCAAAAATCAATAAGCGAGCTTGAACAACAGGTTATGGACATTGTATGGAGACAGAAAGAGTGCTCTGTACGGGCTGTTTATGAAAAGTTACAGAAAACAAAACCTATTGCCTACACAACGGTAGCTACACTTTTACAAAGACTTGAGGCAAAGGGTCTTGTAAGTAAGGTTGAAGAAGGAAAAGCTAACATATATAAACCAAGACTATCAAAAGAAGCATACAGTAAAAGTCTTGCTACTGGCTTTCTAGATAAATTTATCTCTTCCTTTGGTAACTTAGCAATTTCCTCCTTTGCAGAAAGTATAGAAGAATTGCCTAAAGAAAAACGAGAATACTTTCTTAAACTACTTGAACATGAAGCAGATACTAAGTAATAACTTTCTAAAATTTTCTTTTATTGCCTCCTTTTTGGGAATATCTAGTATGATTGTCTTATACAAAATGCTCCCGCTATTTTTTTGGCATACAGTATATTATTGCCAGCAGGTCTTTCGTACATATTCTCTTCAGATTCCTCGACAAGTTACATTTTTATTTGTTAGCCTTACGGGTTTATTCCTTTTGAGTTTTTTTATTAAACTTTCCCACACTTTGTGGAAACAATACTTCTTTAGAAAAAGCTTAGTAAAAAATGTTACTGCATATGCAGCCCTAATGCCACTTTTGAAGAAGCTACGCTTACAAAAACATGTATCCGTTGTTAATAGTATGCATCCGTTTGCTTTTTGTTTGGGACTGAGAAGTCCTCACATTTATCTTTCAACACAGGTGATACGAACGATGAATCAACAAGAATTAGAGGCAATTCTCTGGCATGAAAAATATCATTTAGAACATAAAGATTCGCTTACTCTGTTTATTGCTTTTCTAGCACAGTTTCTTTTTCCATTCTTCCCTATAATTAGCGATCTATTGCAGCAATATAAAATTGAACGAGAAATACAGGCAGACAATGTGGCAATTAAAAAACTGGAAACAAAAGAACCACTTATAAATGTTTTAAAAAAACTTTTACAAACTCCTGCTTCTTCTCTTCTTTTTGCTTCAGCAATCGGTGAGAGTGTAACTCTTGAATCACGAATTCGTTCTCTCATTAATGAGAAGCCACCACTTCCCAGAATAAAAAAAAGAAACATTATTATCAGTATGTTTTCTTTTGGGTTACTTATCGCCAGCATTGCTGTACCTGTCCACGCAACTGAAGTGCATACAAGTAGGCAAGATTCGATGATGGTTTGCTTGGAAGGGAATAACTGCGCTAGTTGGTGTAAAGAACATAATACAGTTGTTCCATACTCTCCAGCAGAGAGCGCTTCTCACATGTATACGCCTCTAAAATAATAGTGCTTGACAAGCATATTTTATTACTACTACAATATGTAGTATATGCAAGCAGCCAACTCATCTCCTCATAAAGAAGAACGTAAAGTAACTATGCCTAGTGAAGTAAAAACACTTAGTATTCCTATGCCAAAAAGCTATACGCCATTCCTTATGGTGCTTCTTCTTATTGCGACATTTCTTATTGGCATGCTTATTACAAAGGTTCAATATTTACAATCATCTGGTGGTGGCACACCATCAACCTATGGAACTGGACAGCAAGCAGCAGCACCCAATCAGCCTCAAGCTCCAAATCCTACTCAACGACAGAATGTAGATATTGGACACTTGCCTCCTCAAGGGAATCCAAATGCAAAAGTAAAAATTATTGCATTTGAAGACTGGCGTTGTCCATTCTGCGATCAATGGTTTAAAAATACCGAACCACAAATTATTAAAGACTATGTTGACACAGGAAAGGCAGTTCTATATTACCGCCAGTACCAATTCTTAGGTCCAGCTTCAATAGTTGCAGGAGATGCTTCTGAATGTGCAAATGAACAAGGGAAATTCTGGCAATTCCATGATTATCTCTACCAGAACCAACCCTCAGAATCAGATACTTCCATGTATACAACAGATAATTTGACAACAATTGCAGGGCAACTCGGAATGAATACTGATCAGTTCCGCTCTTGTCTTGA